>JBDKIJ010000023.1:0-8062 GCA_039797155.1 Gemmatimonadota bacterium
ACGAAAGCAGCTGGGAAATTTCCATTGCGCGCACCGAGGAAATCCTCGGCGCGCCACGCTTCGCGATGGAAGAGGCGGAGAAGGAACCGGAAATCGGCGCCGTCACCGGTCTCGCCTGGACGAGCACCGGCGGTGAACTCATGACCATCGAAGCGCTCTGCATGCCCGGCACCGGCAAGCTCACGGTAACGGGACAGCTCGGTGACGTCATGCGCGAGTCGGTGGACGCCGGCTACTCGTTCGTGCGGTCGCGCGCGAGCACGCTGGGGATCGATGACAGTGCGTTCCGCGAGGCCGACATGCACCTCCACTTCCCCGCTGGCGCCATCCCGAAGGACGGTCCGTCGGCGGGCATTGCCGTCACGCTGGCGCTGGCGAGCGCGCTCTCACGCCGACCCGTGCGCCGCGATCTGGCGCTGACCGGTGAGGTGACGCTCCGCGGCAAAGTGCTGGAGATCGGTGGCGTGAAGGAGAAGGTGTTGGCGGCCTATCGTGCGGGGCTGCGCGAAGTGATCCTGCCGAAGGGGAACGAGAAGGACGTGCGTGATGTCCCGCAGGAGGTACGGGCGAAGATGGCCTTCACCTTCGCCAGCACGATGGACGAGGTTTTACACCTTGCCCTCCTGCCGCATGCGGCGCGCCATCCGGCCGATGTGGCGCTCCCCGACGAGGGGCCAGTCCGCGGCGACCGGCCGATCGCTGCGGCCGACCTGCGCTGATCAGGGGCGCGCGTTCAGCTGACTGATGGTGTACAGGGCGAGCCCTACCAGGCCGCCCACAAGCGTGCCGTTGATCCGAATGAACTGCAGGTCGCGACCGATCTGCAGTTCGATCTTTCGTGAGGTCGCGTCGGCATCCCACGCCGCAACGGTCGTAGCAATCAGCGCCGCCACCTCCTCGCGCGCCTGTTCCACCGCCTGAGTGACAAGTTCGACGAGCCATCCATTGACCTTGGCGGCGAGGACCGGATCCTCCAGCACTTTGCGCCCGAATCCCGTGAGCCACCGTTCGAGCTGATCGGGCTCGCGTTCGGTTTCGTCAGCCAGGCGATCCGCATACACGCCGAGGCGGGTCTTGATGTCCCCCCACACCTCCCGGGAAAACTCCGCGACGCCGGGGTGCGCCAACAGCTCCAACTTGATCTGCTCGGCCCGTGCCATCGTCTCGGGATTTTCGCGCAGATTGCCGACGAACCGCTCCACCGCGGCATCGTAGCGCAGGCGAAGCGGGTGGTCCGGATCGGCCGCGACGGCGTGGAGGGTATTCTCGACCCCGCGCACGATGCGATCGCCAAGCCGCTCTTCAACCGCACCCGGCACCCACCACGGGCTCTCCTTCCGGATGCGGTCACGAATCATTTCGTCGTTCTCGTCGATGAAGCGGGCGGCCAACCGCAAGGCATCATCCAGGAGCGCCTGATGGCGTCCACCGGCGGTCAACAGCTCGAACAGCTTCGCGACCAGGGGCGCCGCCTGCAGACGCCGCAAGCGCTCCACGATGCCACGATCCACCAGAGTCTGCACGTCCTCGTCACGCAGCACATTTGCGGCGCCGTGCAACCCGTGCGCAGCGGCACGTGCCATACGCCGGCTGTTCTCCGGACGGATCAACCATTCCGCGGCCCGCTCGCCGAGTCGCATGGCGGAAAGCTTCGTAGCCACCACCTCGCGTGTGAGGAAGTTGCGCTGTACGAAATTGCCAAGGGCGGTACCGATGCGATCCTTGCGCGCCGGTATGATGGCGGTATGCGGGATGGGCAACCCAAGCGGGTGGCGGAAGAGCGCCGTGACCGCAAACCAATCGGCGATGCCGCCCACCAGCGCCGCCTCCGCAAACGCCCGCACATACCCAAGCCACGGATACTGGTCGATCAGCAGCTGCGCGACGACGAACACACCGACCGCTCCCACCAGCATCGCCGAGGCGACCCGCTTCATGCGCAGCAGTCGGACCCGCCGTACTTCATCATCCGCGGTAATCCGAAGAGACGGTGGAAGCTCCGTCGTTGGCGCTGTCATCACTCAGCGCGCGACCATGATGCGCGTCCGATCGATCAGCGTCGATGCCACCTCCGCCGGGGCATCAAGAAACCACACAAGTGATTGACCGCGCCGTTCCTCCAACACGATCCTCACGGTGCGGGCCTTTGTTGTCGGCGTCGACGGGACCGCAATCTCCTGCGCGGAGGAATCGGCCGACGGCTGCGGCGGGAGTTGATAGCGGCGGCGAACCGCCTGCCCCGCCATGGTCAGAAATTCGCGCGCATCAGCCGGCGTATCCCAAACACTGGCCCACGCGACGGCGTCACCGCTTGGCGTCCGGATGAGCGCCATCCGATCACCGTCCACGCCCGCCGCCCCCCGTCGCGCGAGCTCTTCCGCCTTGAGATGCTGCCACAGAAACAAGCGGGTCTCGAACTCACCAAACGTATTCGTGAAGACCACGGTACCCATACGTGGCGCGGGAAGCGTGACCGTTGAAGGGAGATCGCGCGGCGTAGCGAAGTATGCAGAGTCGTTTAAGATCTGCTTTGTGGAGACCGGAAGGTCGGTGAGCAACGCCTTTTCCGGACGGACCGCCAGATAGCGACGGACAAAATCCGCGCCCCCCAGATATGGGAACAGCAGCCCTTCGCGAATCGTGCGCGGCGCGGAGGCGAAGACCGGCATGCCGTCGGAGCCTTCGCGGATCATGTCCCGGATCTGCTCCCATCCGTCGGGCATCTTCATCAGCGGACCGGACGCGGGATCAATGCGCAGCTGCATGAAGACCGCGTGCCCCTCCAACACCGACTGCGCCGCCAGCTGACGATCGGCATCGACCGTCATCTGTTGAATGGAATCGATGCGCACGTACTGGTCCTGCAAGGCATGCACGAGCTCGTGCGCGACCGTCTGCTTGAGCAGCGCCTTCGAGGCTCCCTCCACGATATACAGCACCTTCGTGGCGGGGTCGTAGTATCCGACGATCTGCTCCTCGAGCAGTTGCTGCATGAGCCCCAGCAATTCGAGCGTGTCGGGGATCAGCCCGAGAATCCGATACGTCGCCGCCTGCCCCTCGATCATCGTCCGGCCGCGCTCGCTCTCCAGTTGCTTGCGTACGAACGCCGACACCTCGGCACGACTCCGTGTCTCCACGCGCGGCGGTTCACGGAAAGGCAGCCCCATCGTCTGCTCGATCTTCGGGACGAACTCGGCCACCAGCTCCGCATACGGGCCGTCACCCGGTTTCCGATCACGTCCACACGCGGCTGCGCTGCACAGCAAAAGCGCCATGCCGAAAAGGCGGAACAGCGGTCCAACAGGCACGACGTCGCGTGTCATGGAAGGCGGAAGAAAGAGAAACCCGCTTACGCCGCGAACGCGTACGCGAGATAGGCGTCGATCATGGCATCGCCCCAGAGCAGAGCCAGTAAAGCGGCGGGTGCAAGGAATACCCCGAACGGCACCTCAGGATAGGCGAACTCCTCGCCGCGCCGATGTGCGCGCACGCGCAGGATCGGGCCGAACACCAGAACGAAGGCGAACGCGCCAAGCGCGGCGCCCAGGACGATCACCAGGAGCGACCGCTCGGCCCCCAGCGCTGCGCCTACAACGGCCATCAGCGTGGTGTCGCCGAATCCCATGGCTTCCCGCTTGAGAATCACTTCGGCGATCCAACCGATGATCGTGATGGCGCCGGCAGCCGCGCAGGCACCGATCACGGCAGGCCAGAGATCTGCAAACCGACTGGATTCACCGACGAAGAAATTGGCGGCGGCGAACAGCAACATGAGCACGAGCCCGGAGACGGTGAACCCGTCCGGAATCAGATAGTGCTTGGCGTCGGTGATCGCGATACCGAGCAGAATGGTACCGAAGATGGCGACACGCAGGGCTTCGAACGTCGCGCCGAAGGTCAGCACGCTGACGAGCCACCCAAGGGCCACGACCAGCTCGACCAAGGGATACTGGATGGAGATGGGGAGCGCGCACCCGCGGCACTTTCCGCGGAGCCGCAACCAGCTCACGATGGGCAGGTTGTCATGCCACGCCACCGGCGCTTCGCATTTCGGGCACCGCGACCGCGGCCGAACGACACTCAGGTCATGCGGCCATCGGGCGATACAGACGTTCAGGAACGAGCCGATGGCGGCACCCAGGATGAACGTCGGCACCAGCATCATCAGCAGATCAAACGAATCACTCATATCGGCAGGACGATTGGACGCACCAGGGTGGCACGGTCTGGGCGTCAGTCATTGGAATCATGGAGCCGAACGGAGGGCATACAGGAGAATGCCGGTGGCCACCGCGACGTTCAACGATTCGACCGAGGTGACCATCGGAATGGCGAGACGGCGGCTCACCAACGATTCGGCGACCGGTGAAAGTCCTGCGCCTTCGTTGCTCACGATCAAAGCCAATCGCTCGGGGAGCGGTGCACCGACCGCATCGAGCCGATCGCCGTGCATATCGGCGCCCCAGCAGGGCACGTCGTACGCCGCTCGCCACGAGGTAAGCGCCTCCCAGTCGAGGGCATGCACGGGATGATGAAAGAGCGCCCCCATACTGCTGCGCACCACCTTCGCATTCCAGTGGTCGACCGTCCCCGGCAGGGCGAAGGTGGCATCAACGCCAAGCGCCGCCGCCGTTCGGATCACGGTGCCGACGTTGCCGGGGTCCTGCAAGGCATCGAGGATCAGTGCACGGAAGCCGAGGCGTGGCGTCGAGGGCATCGGCCACTCCGGGATGCGAGCGACGGCCAGCACCCCCTGCGGTTGCTCGGTGTCGGCGGCACTCTCGAACTCGCCCTCTGTGACCATCTGCACAACGATCCCACGTGCCTCGGCCTGTGTGACCAGCGCCGCAGTGCGCGCCGCACCGATCGCCGAATCCGCCACCAGCAGCCCGTCAACGGTGAGCGTGGAGGCCAGGAGCGCCTCCACCGTCCGCACCCCTTCCGCGACGAAGCGCCCCTGCCGTTCCCGGCCGCGGCGTCGCTGCAGATCACGAGCCATCGTGAGTAGCTTCACAGTGTTCCTCGCGCCGATTGGCGCTGGGGGGTAAGACAGGCCAGGACTGAGCCCCGAACGGGCACAGCACGAGGCGGAACCGATATGGCCCGCTTCGAGTACGACAGCGCAGGAGAATAAGTATGCGACAGAAACGATGGACTGGTACCCGGTCGGTCCGCGACCTGATGTCCCGGCCTCGCCGCCAGCAGGGGGCGCGGCTGGTGGCCGTAGGCTTCGTCGCCAGCGCACTGGCGATTGGCGGCTGTGTGCCCAGCACCCCGGACGAAGTGGCGATGGGCAACTCCTACGCGCAACAGATCGAGCAGCAATTGCCGATCATCCGCGACCCGGAGGTGGCACGCTACATCAACGTCCTGGGTGACTCGATCGCTCGGGTGGTCGATGATCGACAGCTCACCTGGCGGTTCGCCGTCGTGGACCAGCCGGACATCAATGCGTTCGCGGTGCCTGGGGGGCACATCTACATCTACCGTGGACTGATCGAGAAGACGTCGAACATGTCCGAACTGGCGGGTGTGCTGGGGCACGAAATCGCACACGTCACGCAGCGCCATAGCATGAAGCAGATGGCCGCCGCACAGCGGACGAACATCGTGGGCACGGCGGTGTGCGTGGTCTATCCGTCCGTATGTCAGGGGGCGACCGGCGCCGTGGCACAGACCGCGTTGAGCGCCGGATTCGCGAAATTCAGTCGCGACGATGAGCGTGAGGCTGATCGTTTCGGCGTGACCTTCGTGACGCGTGCCGGTATCGATCCGCGCGGCATGCCCAGCATGTTCCGCATCCTGATGCGCGAGCGCCAGCGCAATCCCAGTGCGGTGGACGCGTTCTTTGCCTCGCACCCGATCGAAGAGACCCGCGTCGCGGAAACGGAAGCGGAAATCGCCAAACTCGACCAGAATGTCGTGCGCAGCACCACGCGCGACTCGCGCTCGTTTCAGGCGTTCAAGACGCGCCTATCCACCCTGCCCCGAACGCCGGCCAAACGCTGACCGGCGCCGGCGCCGGTCAGCCGCCTCAGGGAAGCCGGGCCACGAACGCCGACACAAGGGCTTCGAAGCGATCGGCCACCGCACGCCCGGTTTCCATGACCTCCGCGTGGCTGAGCGTGTCATGCGAAAGCCCGGCGGCCTTGTTGGTGATGCACGACACGGCCGCCACGCGCATCCCCATCGCCCGTGCCACGATGACCTCAGGCACGGTGGACATCCCGACCGCATCCACCCCGAGCCGCTCGAGCATCCGCACCTCGGCCGGCGTTTCATACGTCGGCCCGAGTAGAGCACAGTAGACGCCTTCCTGCAGCGGCACGCCGACCTCGCGCGCGACGGTTCGGAGCAGCGCACGGAGCTGCGGATCATACGGATCCGACATATCGGGGAATCGCTCATCCCCGGGGTGTACCGGACCGGTCAGCGGATTGCGCCCCATCAGGTTGATGTGATCGGCGATGAGCATGAGATCGCCGGGCGCAAAGGTCCGGCGGACGCCACCGGCCGCATTCGACGCGAAGTAGACCGACGCCCCGAGGGCATGCAGCACGCGCACGGGAAACGCCGCAAGATCCGCGTCGTGCCCCTCGTACATGTGGAAGCGACCCGACAGCGCGACAACGGGGCGCCCGCCGAGCCGTCCGACCACCACCTCCCCCGCATGCCCGGCCACGGTTGCCGCCGGAAATCCGGGGACTTCGCGAAAGGGGATGCGCACGGCGTGTTCAAGACGTGCGGCCAATCCACCCAATCCTGACCCCAGCACGATCCCACAGGCGGGTGGCGTCCACGATGGTCCCACGGCGGATCGAATCGCAGCCGCCGCCTGAATGGCCGCGTCACGACCAAGTGGTGTTGAGGCCGCCACTACGCCCCCTCGGTGCTGACACGGGTCGACGGCGAATCCGCCACAATGCGGGCAATCTCCGCCGCCGCGCTCTGACGCAAGGCGTGTTTCTCAGCATACGGCAGGAAGGCCGAATCGAAGGCAGCCAGCGCCAACTGCCCGAGGCGAGCCAGATCATAGTCGAGATAGGTCGCACACCGCACATACTCATCGGTGAGCGACACTCCGCTCATGAGCAGATTGTCGGTGTTGATCGTGACCACCGCGCCAAGGTCGACATAGCGAGTGAGCGGATGCTCGGCGAAGCTGGGCACAACCCGTGTCTGGACGTTGCTGGTCGGGCACACTTCGAGTGGAATGCGACGATCCACCACATACGCCTCAAGCGAGGGATCTTCGTGCAGGCGGGTGCCATGTCCGATGCGATTGGCGCCGCACCGCACCAGCGCCTCACGGATCGATTCAGGGCCATCGCCTTCGCCGGCATGGACAGTGACGGCGAGATCGTGACGCCGGACAAAGTCGAAAGCGGCGGCATGCGTGCTGGCGGGATTGCCGAGCTCACCGCCTGCCAGATCGAAGGCGACCACACCGCGTCCCTTATAGGCCACGGCAAGCTCGGCCATCTCCATTGCATGCGGCCACGGAAAGCTGCGCAGCGCACAGATTATGAGGCGGGCCATGGTCCCCGTGGCCTTCTGCCCCTTCGCGAGCCCGGCAAGGACCGCGTCGATAACCGCCGCTCCACTCAGCCCCTCGCGCATATTAAGCGCGGGACAGAAGCGCACTTCCAGATACCGGATGCCGTCGAAGGCAGCGTCGGTCACCAGCTCATGCGCGATCCGCTCGAGCTCCGCGGTCGTCTGCATCACGGCCAACGTTACCTCGAAGCGCGCGAGGTATTCCTCGAGATTGCGGGCGTCATCAACCCGCATCCACCGTGCGAGTGCCTCCGGTGTGTTGGCCGGCAACACGATCCCACGCCGCGTCGAGAGCTCCAACAACGTGGAGGGGCGCAGCGATCCGTCGAGGTGACAGTGCAAGTCGGCCTTGGGCATGCGTCGAACGGTTTCGACGAACGCCGGCGTGGCCATCAGCGTGGTATCGGGGATGATCGCTCCGTAGGCACCGCTGCTCATGTGTCCTGCTCCTCGAGACGAGTCCGTACTGCCACTACCCGATAGATTGCCCCACTCACCACGACTT
>JBDKIJ010000024.1:0-2921 GCA_039797155.1 Gemmatimonadota bacterium
TCGGATTTCGCCCGGACCGCGCGATACTCCGGGAGGTACCGTCCCGCCTGTCGCATCATCCAGACAGGGGTTCGCTCCACCGGTTCACGGCGGAGGGCACGGAGGAGCAGATCGTTCATGAGACCGGGACTGGGGAGTGGGAGGGCGGTGCAGGAACAGGACCATCAACAGACTCACTGGCGCGGGCCGGAGTCGTCACGCGACGTGCGGCACGAGCAGACTTCGGCTGACGCGGGGCACGCTCGACCGGTGCGTTCCCCGCCGCAAACATTTCGAACAGCATCATGGCGTGCGCGTCGAGCGGCTCGCCGCGCTGGAGATGCTTGCGAAGCACGGCCATTGGCCCCGCGAGGAGCTTGGCCACAATGCGCGAGGCGGCGCGCTCGGCCACTCCGGCATCCTTCGCATGAAACGCCACTTCACGGCGGGCCACATCTTCGAGCGCCGCGCGCAAGGGCTTGATGGCCTCACGCGCCGGAATGGTGGCGATCCACTCCATGTAGGCGGTGATCTCGTCGTCGCAGATCGCCTCGGCACGCGGCACCGCGTCACGGCGCATCGCCTCGGCCGTCAGCAAGGGCTGATGTAGCGTATCGAGGTCCACGAGCGTCACCCCCGCCTGCTCGACGCATCGCGGATCGATATTGCGGGGGACCCCCAAGTCGAGCAGGAGCAGCGCGTACCCGGCGGCACCGCACGTCACGCGGGCACGCATCAGCGTTTCGTGATCGAGTACGGGCGTCTCACTGCCCGTGGCGACGATGACGATGTCGGCCATGGCCGCTTCGACATGACGCGCCTCGAAGCCGGCCGCGCGTCCACCGATCATCCCTGCCAACGATTCCGCGTTCTCGATGGTGCGATTCACGATGACGAGATCGCGTGCGCCCAGCTTGTGCAACTGCTTGGCCGCCCGCGCGCCGGTCTTCCCCGCGCCAACGATGACGCACCGGGCCTTGCCAAGCTGTCCGAAGCGCTGGGCGGCGGTAATCGCGGCCTCAGCCCCCACGGAATTTCGCCCGGCCGTCAGGGACGTTTCCGTTTGGACCCGCTTGCCGGCGCGCAGCGCGGTTTCGAACAGGCGATGCAGGACCGGCCCCGCCGCCTGTCCGCGCGAGGCCCGCTTGTACGCGGCCTTGAGCTGTCCGAGGATCTGATTGTCACCCAGAATCTGCGACTCGAGCCCGGAGGCGATGCGCACCACATGCCGCGCCGCCTCGACGCCCTCGCGGCGGGTCGCAGTCTGCAGCAGCTCGTCCCCTTCACTGCGCGTCCGCATCCAGCGGCGTGCGAGCCGCTGGACGGCACGATCGATCACCGCCGGGTCGTCGCTTTCGACCCAGGCGTACAGCTCGGTCCGGTTACACGTGGCAATCAGCGCCGATTCAGTGATGACATCGGTGCGTGCCGTCCGATAGAGCTGCGTCAGCCGCTCTTCGGAGAGGTGAAACCGTTCGCGCGTCGCGACGTCCGCGTGACGGAAATCGATGGCGATTGAGATCAGCATGACGGGATCGTCAGGAGACGGAATCGATCATCGGGAGGACTGGTTGCCCCTTAGGTGGTAGCAAGACCAGTGAGATGAGCCAGGTTCTTGAAGAAGATCCGCAGGTGCGACATCGGCTTGGCCCGCACCAGCTGTTTGCGCATGTACCCGTCGAACGTGAGTTGCTGCACGTCGCGATCCTTACAGATGGCGACAAACCGCTCACGCCGATCATCGGTGGTGTACCAGAAGTCCTGCATGATGTCGAGCACGAAGAACACGGGGCCATGCAGCTTCATGAAGCGACGGCGCGCCTGCTTGAGCGCGGCCGCGTTGCCGGTGTGCAGCGCTTCTTCCACCGCCTCCGCCGCGAAGCGCCCACCCGTCATCGCGTAGAAGATCCCCTCGCCACTCGCCGGGGCTACAACACCCGCCGCATCGCCGGCGATCACGACATCACGGCCGTTGTCCCATCGCGGCAGCGGCTTGAGTGGAATCGGCGCGCCTTCACGGCGAATCGTCTCGAGTCCATCCATACCGGTGTCCTGACGCAACTGCGCAACCGCCTCCTTGAGACCGAACCCCTTCTGGAAGGTGCCGGTCCCGATGGACGTCGTCGGCCCGTGCGGAAACACCCAGGCATAGAAGTCGGGGGAGAGCGGGGCGTTGTAATACACGTCGACGCGATCGTGCCCGAACACCTCGCTGTCCTGTGTCGGCGACTTCACGATCTCGTGATAGGCGAAGACGTGCTTGGCCTTGTGCGAGCCGGGAATGCACTGGCGGGCAATCGGCGACAACGCTCCGTCCGCCCCGATGACATAGCGCGCCCGCACCGAGCGCGTCTCGCCATGACGCGAGCGGCCATCGGTGTACGTGAGGACGGCGATGCCGTCGTCTCCACGCGTGAACTGCGTGAAGGTGCCGGTGCGGCGTTCCGCCCCCGCCGTGGCGGCGCGCTGACGCAGCCACTCGTCGAACACATCGCGATCGACCATGCCGACGAAACCGTTCCCCACCGGGATGTCCACCTTGCGGGACTTCGGCGAAATCACGCGTGCGGTGTTGACCCGAGCAACCAGCAGTGACGGCGGAACCTTGAAGTCACGCAGCAGTTGCGGCGGCACGGCACCGCCACAGGGCTTCGTGCGCCACGCGCGATCGAGGAGCAGCACCTTGCGGCCGGCACAGGCCAGCTCGTGTGCCGCCGTCGCACCGGCGGGCCCGCCGCCAACCACAACGACGTCGAAGAGTTCAATGGAGTCGGGCGTCATGCGGCAGTCTCCGGAGCACGGGGGTGATGGGACATCTCGACCTGGCGGGGGAGTTCGCTGGTGGTCGGGACAAGGCCGTACGGTGCAGCAAGGGCCCACGCAAAGTCGGGCACCATCCGGCGCAGGCGCGTGGGGCGCTCGTGCCGGAGGTTGAGGATTCC
>JBDKIJ010000025.1:0-7517 GCA_039797155.1 Gemmatimonadota bacterium
AATCGATCGGCGGGCGCGAGCCGCAACGAGTCGGGGTGCGCAACCGGCAGATACAGCTGATCAGACAGTGGCTGCACGCCACGAATCGTCGCACTGACCCACAGCGAGCGCGAGAGGATCAGATCGGTGGTGCTGCGCGCCAGGATGGCGCTGGCCCCTTCGCCGATTGGGACGTCGAAGGCGTCTTCCGTTCGATCAGCACCGGCCGTCCCGAATCGCCATCCACCGGTGAGCGTGCTTCGCACGCCACGGGTAGCTGCAGTCAGGCGTCGCGCCTGATCGGCGCCAAAGCTGTCGAACAGCAAGGCGGTGGCGGTCAGATCGATGTCCCCGATCCCGGCGCGCCGTGTGTTGCCGATTTCGCGATACCGCCCACCAAGTGCCGAGTCGGTGGCGATGCGCCGAATGCCCGCAGGCCCGAGAATGGTCGTCGCCGCAGCCGGGGCGGCATTGTCGGCGATGTTGGTGATGCCGAAGGCGGCGAAGTCCGTGCGGAGGGCACGGATCGTCTCCACGATGGCTGTCTGCTGCGCTGAGCCCGTCAACGGGACCAGAGGCGAGCCCGCGCGCTGCGCATCCCCGTAGAGCGCAATCAGCGAGGCACGTGATGTGGCTGCCCGATCAAGCAGCGCCTCCGCGCCGGCGGAGTTGGCCCGAACCACCGTGCAGTTGGTCGCTGTACTGGTGGCGCAGCGGGTGAGCTCAGCCCGAAGCGCCGTCCGTGCCTGTTCGATTTGGGAGGTGAGCGCGCCATTCGCGGAACGCGCCGCGGCGCCATTGGCCGCAAGGGCCGGATTGATGCCGACGTTGGCACCGGTGCCTTCGGCGTTCAGAATCAGTCGATTGATGTCGCGCGATTCCACATACGGAACCACAACCCGGATCGACAGGCGCTTCGTCAGGCCATACTCGATCGAGATCGGCGCGGCGCTCTGTCGGACTTCGCCCAAGGCATCGAGAGCGCCAAGGCTGAGCTGAAACCCCGATTGGCGCGTCAGCGCGCGGATCTGCTGCTCGGCGCCCGCAAACTGCGGAAACAGGCTGGTCCCCGCGGCGCTGGTCGCATAGGGCGCCAACAGCGGTCGCTTGTTTCCGGCCGCATCAAAGACGGACTGATAGTCGTTCCAGAGCCCGCTGATGGTGAGGCGGGTGCCGCCGCGCGGGATGGGAACGGCATCATCGCCGACGCCGGCAACGGCCTGCGCCGGAACAGGCTGAGCGGACAAACCAATGACAGACAGCCCCGCGAGAAGCAGGGTGGCGCAACGGCGCAGGGGTAGGCTCACCGAGGCTAGATTAGTCCGTCTGGCCAAGAGCGTCAACGCGATACCCTTGTCCGTTCCCTGAAGCCTGTGAGTGCGTCGTGCAGATCCCGTCCGTTCCCTGGCAGCTGACCGGTAATCATTGGCTCACGTTGCCGTGCATTCATCCCGCCGACGGTGCCATCCACGCGCTGGGCGTCCTGCATCGCGGGGCGCGCGCGGCCGTCGAGTTCGCCGGCGCCGCCGGATTTCTGTCGGGAAATGGCGCGCCGTTGATGCGCCCGGTCCTGCGGGTGGAAGGCGAGGTCCGGGAGCTGGCGGCTGAAGGGATCGCCTGGGAGCGGGCCGTCGGATGGTTGCCGACGTTCACCTGCACGATCGGCCAGCTGGTCGTTCGCGGGACGATTTTCGCCCCGTATGGGCGCGATGCCGATATCTCGGGCGCGGTTTATACGCTGGCGGTCGAGAACCGTGGTGCGCAGCCGACCCAGATCGAGCTTGCGCTTGAAGGCACGTTGGGGCATCGGCAGCAGCGAGTCCGCTCGGCGCGTCCGTTCGACGATGAACATGTCGTGAGTCGTGGCGAGGACGGCATGTTGCTCCTCGAGGGGGCCGCGATTCCCGGACAGGTTGCCGTGGCCATCGGCAGCGATGGTCCGGTCGAACTCGAGCTGGATGAAGGCCCCGCGCGCGCGCCGCGCGAATTCGCCATTCGGCGCTCCTTGACAGTGCCGCCTGGCGGCGCCGTCCAGACCGCCTTCTACATGGCGGTGGGCCCTGAGCGCGATGGGGCGCAGGCGACCGTCGCCGTGCTGCGGCGTCGCGGGTGGCGCGCCTTGCTCTCCGCCACGCGCGAGGCGCTGACCTCGCTGGAGCAGGCCACGGGCAGCGAAGCGATGGATCGCCTCGTGAATCGCAATCTGCTGTATGCGTATTTCTACGCCGTCGGGCGTGGATTGGACGATGCGCAGTATTATCTCGTCCGCTCTCGCGCGCCGTGGCATGGGGCCGGGTGCACCGTGCGCGACTGGGAAGCGTTGATGTGGACGCTGCCGGCCGTGCAACTTGCGGACGCGCCGCTCGCGCGCGACCTCCTCGTCCGGCTGTGTGATCTCCATGGGTATGCGCCTGGGCAGGGCGTGCATTACATGGACGGTACGCTCTTCCAACCGGGGTTCACGTTGGAGGGGCCCGCCGCCTTCGCCATTGCAACGGATCACTACATCCGGGCGACCGAGGACGACGCCGTGGTCGAGGATCCCGTCGTGGCTGACACGCTTTATGTCGCCCACGACGACATTGTCGCACGGCGTGACGAACGAGTGCCGTTATACTCGACCGAGACGACCGTGTCAGGGGCGCCTGCTGCGCATCCGTTCACGCTGCACGGCAATGCGGTCGTGGCGATGGCACTGGATGTCTTTCGGCGCACACTCGATGAGGAAGCGGCCGCCGAGGTGCAGGATCCCGTCGCGGTGCGCAATGCGTTGCGCCGACACTTCGCGGTGGACCGGGGGGACAGGGCACGGCTTGCCTCGTCGGTCGACCTGGCCGGCAACGCCGCGCTCGAGGATGATCCGGTCGGCTCGGTGTGCTGGATTCCGCAGTACGACGCGATTGACCGCGATGATGTGCTCTTCCGACAGACCATGCGCTTGTTGGGGGCCGCGGCACCGGAGGTGGGGCCATTGCTGCCCCGTCTGGCGCGCCTCCTTGGCCCGGATGCTTCGCAGGTCGCCGCATGGCTACGGCGGGCTCCTCTCGACAACGGGATAGCCGCCGAAGTGGTCGATGCCGACGGCCGAGCCGTCGATAACGGGGGCGATGCGGCGTTGGCCGGGCTACTCGCGTACACGGTGTGGTTCGCGGTCCATGAGATGGGGGTGCGCGAGTAGTCAGTGCAGCTACGGCCGTGGCCGCGGGGCGCTTGTCCTCGGCGCCGGCGGCCGCTAGAATCGGAGGCGTGGGCTGGTTGGTGTCGTGCCGCGGGAATAGCTCAGTTGGTAGAGCACAACCTTGCCAAGGTTGGGGTCGCGGGTTCGAGTCCCGTTTCCCGCTCTGTGCTGGACGATTCAGCAACGGGGGCGCGTCAGCGCCCCCGTTTTGCGTTGCCGTCGTGAGAACGCGGCGCTGGACCCGGATGGCGAAACCGGTAGACGCGAGGGACTTAAAATCCCTTATCCGCGAGGGTGTGCGGGTTCGAGTCCCGCTCCGGGTATTTCACACGGTCATCTCAACACACGGAGCCGATGATGCGGACGGTGCAGGATGGACGCGGCGTGACGTGGATCTGTCTGGAGTTGCCCGAAGTGCCGCTGGATCAGCGTGCCTCGGCGGCGCTGATGCCCGTCGACACAGTCGCGGTGGAATGCAATTCCGGGGCGGAGCGTGTGATCGCGTTGTTGTCGCCTGGATGGGATGAGGACCTCGACGACGCAACACTCGTTCGTACGATCGGTGACGCGCTTGCGTAGCAGGCGCGGCGCCCGGGCGGTGTCCCCGTGAGTGACGTGGTGTCGCTCGCCACGGCGTTGCTGGCGATCGAATCCACAACGGAACGGGAACGTGAGGTCTCGGCTTTTGTGGCCGACTGGCTCGTGGGCCGAGGATGGCAGGTGCATCGGCAGCCGGTGGACGGCGACCGGTTCAACGTGTGGGCGACGCGTCGTGGTGGTGGCGTCACGTTGTCCACCCACCTCGATACGGTCCCCCCGTTTTTGGCACCTCGCCTCGTGGATGGGCGCCTCTATGGGCGCGGAGCGTGCGACGCCAAGGGAATTGCCGCCGCGATGATGGTTGCGGCAGAGCGCCTTGCAGCAGACGGCGAGGATCGTGTTGACCTCCTGTTCGTTGTCGGTGAGGAGAAGGGTTCCCCGGGGGCGCTGGCCGCCAATACGCTGCCCGCTACCAGTCGATTCCTGATCAATGGGGAACCGACCGAGAGCACCCTCGCCTCGGGATGCAAGGGCGCGCAGCGTGTGCTGGTGCGCGTGACAGGACGGGAAGCACATTCCGCCTATCCGCACCTTGGCGAGAGCGCCATCGAACGGCTCATCGATCTGCTGGCTGGCCTGCGCGACGTAACACTGCCGAGCGATCCCATTCTCGGGGCCACCACGTACAATGTGGGGCTGATCCGTGGCGGATCCGCGGCGAATGTCATTGCGGGACACGCCGAGGCGGAGCTGCTGATTCGACTCGTCAGTGATGTTGCGACGGTGCAGGCGGCCTTCGAGGTGTGGGCTGATGGACAGGCCGAGCTCCAGTGGGGGGCCCACATCCCCGCGCAGCACTTTCAGGTGCTCGAAGGTTTCCGTACGGGGCCGGTCGCGTACACCAGCGACATCCCGCTCCTCACCAACTGGGGGAAACCGTTGCTCTTCGGCCCGGGTTCCATCCATGTGGCGCACACCACGTCGGAATTCGTCGATGTCGCTGAACTCGAAGCTTCCGTCGGGACTTATATCCAACTCGTTCGTACTCTGCTCGCATGATCTCGCATGATTCCCGCATTCCGGTCGCTGTGCTCGGCGCGACCGGCGCCGTCGGACAGGCCTTTATTCGCCTGCTGGACGGCCACCCCTGGTTCGCGCTCGTGGAAGTGGCGGCGTCGGAACGGAGTGTCGGGAAACCGTACCGCGAGGCGGCGCGATGGCTTGAAGGGACGATGCCGGCCGATGTGGCCGATCGGCCGGTGGTGGCGTGCTCACCGGACGCCGTGACGGCGCCCATCGTGTTCTCGGCGCTTGACTCGTCGGCGGCGGGCGAGGTAGAGCCAGCGTTCGCGCGCGCCGGTCGCCTCGTCCTGTCCAATGCCAAGAACTTCCGGATGGCGACGGATGTGCCCCTCGTGATCCCTGAGGTCAATGCCGAGCATCTGTCACTGTTGACGCATCAGCGGGCCACCCGCGGCTGGACGGGAGGCATCGTGACCAATGCCAACTGCGCCACCACCGTGATGGCCGTTCCGCTGGCGCCGTTGCATGCGGCGTTCGGTCTCACGAAGGTGTTTGCCGCCACGATGCAGGCGGTGAGCGGTGCCGGATATCCGGGCGTGGCCTCCCTCGATATCCTCGGGAACGTGATCCCGTTCATCAACGACGAGGAACCGAAGATCGAGACCGAGCTGCAGAAGCTGCTCGGCGCGATCGCCCCGGATGCCTCGCGCGTGATCGACGCCTCGATCACGACCAGCGCGCATGCCAACCGTGTGCCGGTCGAGAATGGGCACACGGTCTGCCTTTCGCTTGGCTTCGAGCGTCCTCCCACCGTGGACCAGGCGCTCGACGTGTTGCGTGGCTGGCGCGGTGACGATGTGGTGCGCGGCTTGCCGACGGCTGCCGAGCGCGCGTTGATCGTGCGTGACGAAGTCGATCGGCCGCAACCGCGTCGCGATATCCATCTCGGTCGTGGCATGGCCACCGTCGTGGGTCGGGTGCGCCCCGATCCGATCTTTGATCTCCGTCTGGTCGCGATGTCGCACAATGTCGTGCGTGGCGCGGCAGGCGGCTCGATCCTGAACGCGGAACTCATGGTGAAGACCGGCATGGTTCCTGGAGTGTCGCGCCGATGATTGTCGCGAAGTTCGGGGGGACGTCAGTCGCCGACGCGGTGGCCATCACGCGGGTCATCGAAATCATTGTGAGCAAGCAGGCGCAGCATCCGGTGGTGGTCGTGTCGGCGTTGGGTGGTGCGACCAACCAGCTCCTGGAGGTCGCCCATAAGGCGGCAGCCGGCGATCTGTTGGCCGCATTACCGATCATTGAGCAGTTGCGCGAGCGCCATCTCCGCGAAGCGGCGGTACTGCTGGAGGGTTCCGCGGAGGCTGAGGAGATTGCCCACGACATCGGCGCCACCTTTGATGAGCTTGCGCATCTGGCCGAAGCGCTGAAGACGTTGGGGTACCTGACCCCCCGCTCACTGGATGCCGTCGCGGCGACCGGAGAGCTACTGTCCTCCCAAATCGTGGCTGCCGCATTCCGGCATCGGGGGTTCCCGGCGGTTTTTGTCGATGCGCGTGACGTGATACGCACTAACGATGTCTTCACGAAGGCAGAGCCGGATTTCGACGGGATCGTTCAGGCGTCGGCCGAGCGGCTTCTGCCACTCGTGGAGGCCGGGAAGATTCCGGTGATGGGGGGCTTTGTCGGGGCTGCGCCCGGTCGCGTGACGACGACCCTTGGTCGTGGCGGCTCTGACTACTCGGCGTCGCTCATTGGTGCGGCGCTCAACGCGCAGGCCATCGAGATCTGGACCGACGTGGACGGCATGCTGACGGCCGATCCTCGGGTGATCCCCAATGCCAAGCTGATTGATCGGATCGGTTTCGAGGAAGCGGCGGAGCTTGCGGCCTTCGGCGCGAAGGTGCTGCATCCTGCAACCATCGCACCCGCGGTGCAGCGTGGCATTCCCGTGTTCGTTTTCAATTCACGAAACCCGCAGGGCACCGGCACCATGATCGCGTTCGATGCCCCGCGTCTGCCGGTGCGTGCGATTGCGGGCAAGCGGAGGACGACGCTGGTGAAATTGCGTTCCTCTCGGATGCTCCTCGCCCCCGGATTCCTGCGCCGCGTGTTCGAGGTGTTCGAGTCGCATCGCACATCGGTGGACGTCGTCACGACCTCCGAGGTCTCGGTGTCCGTCACGTTGGACGATACCAATCATCTGGCGGCGATCGTGCAGGATCTGGCCCAGTTCGGTGACGTCGCGGTGGAACCGGACAGTGGCATCCTCGCCATTGTGGGGGCCGGGATCGCCGATGCGCCCACGGCGATGGCGACGGCGCTTCAGGCGTTGGGACCGATTCTCGTGCATATGGCCTCGCTGAGTGCTACCGGGATCAACTTCACGCTTGTGATCGATGACGCGCAGGTGGTGCCGGCGATGCAACGGCTCCACGCCGTCTTTTTCGAGAGCGCCTCGTGACGCAGGGCGAACAGGGACGCTCGATCCGCGTGGCGCTCATCGGGATGGGGCGCATGGGGCAGGCGCTCGATGCGTTGGCGACCGCGCGGGCGTGTGAGGTGGTGGCACGCATCGATGCCGACGTGATGGCGCGTGGTGTGACGCGTCCGGACCTCGGTGGCGCCGACGTCGCGATTGAGTTCACCACTCCACACAGTGCCATCGCCAACACGGAAGCAGTGCTCGCGCTCGGCTGTCCCGTGGTGTTGGGAACGACCGGGTGGGGCAACCAGCATGAGCGGCTTGCTGCGGCGGTGCGGGCATCACAGGTCCCGATGCTCTGGTCACCGA
>JBDKIJ010000026.1:0-8924 GCA_039797155.1 Gemmatimonadota bacterium
GAGGCGGTCCCATGCCTCGTCAGCGTTCCGGCTCCATCCGACGAGTGCCTTGCCCCACGTCATCCGCACATTGTTGTGCAGCTCGCCGTGCCGGAGTAGCGACTGTTGGGCAGCATCCCAGAGCGCGTCGCCTGAGCGTGCGCGGCTCAGTGCCTCCCACGTGGTGATGGGGCGCGCATCCCGTTCGTGCTCGCGCAACGTCGCGAGGGCCCACGCCGGGACTGCGTCCAAGGTGGTCGGCGCGTCATGCCAGAAGCAGAACGCATACGCCAGCTCCCGCCAGATGAGCAATTCGTCGAGAAACTTCTCCGGGCCATCGCCGGGCATGGCGGCGCATTCGCGCGCGAGACGCAGCGGGGACACCATCCCGTAGTGCAAATAGGCCGACATGCGACTGACGCCATGCCGGTTGGGGTCGTTGCGGTCCGCCGCGTAGCGCGCGAGTCGTCCATTGTGCTTGAACTGTTCCCAGCGCGCGTAGCCCGCCACGCTCCCACCGGGGGTATCCGGAACGGGGGCGACGCCGTGGTCGATGCGGCACGTTGCCACCAATGTGGGGAGATGCGCGGTCGAAAGGTCGACAGGCTCGAATGGCAGTGCGTCAGGAACGAAGCAGCCGGTGGTCGGCGTGACGTCGGTCCACGGGCGTGTCACACGCTCGTCGCGCAGTCGCGCCGTCGCATCCCGATAGCCAAAGGCGCGGGTATGCGCGGTGCCCACGAGCGGCATCGGGACGACACACGCGGTGTCCACGCTCCAGACGGGGCAGGGGGCTGAATCGGCAAGCGAATCCGTCAACCAGTCGAGCGGCGGCGCGGGGAAGGTTTCCGTGACCACCAACGCGGCCCGTTCGGCGAGCGAGGCGAGCGCCTTGGTGCGGTGTCCCGGCCGCTCAAGATGGAACGCGTAACCGATACCGCGCGCGGCGCACTCGGCCTGCACATCGCGGGCCCCTTCGAGAATGAAGGTGTGATGGCGATCGGACGCGTACGGGTACTGTTCCGACAGCGCGTGGTACACGAAGACCGGAAGGCCGAGTCGCGCACCAACCGTGTGCGCGACATCAAGCGCGGGATTCTCGTGCGCGCGCACCGCGGTGCGCATCCAATACAGGACGAACGAACCAGCCGCGATCGGCCGATTCGCTGGGGAATGCACCGTGGTCCGTTCGGCGAGGTGCGTCGGAAGCGTGTTGAGACTCATCACGCGGCACAACGCCGGGGGCAGGTTCCCAGTGCCCGCCCACGTAACTCTGAGCCGTCTAGCGGCGGATAATGGCGCCGCCTTTCATGACGAAACGCACGGCGCGCAGCGTCTGGATGTCGCGCGTCGGGTCGCCGGTCACCGCCACGAGATCGGCGAGCAGTCCCGGCGCAATGCGACCGAATTCCTGCTCCCGATGCAGGAGGCGTGCGTTCACGCTGGTTGCGGCACGAAGGGCGTCGATCGGCCGCATCCCGTACTCCACCATCAGCTCAAGCTCCAAGGCGTTCGTGCCGTGCGTAAAGACGCCCACATCGCTGCCGTTACAGATCGTGACCCCGGACGCCAGAGCCGCCTTGAACATGCGTTTCTTCTGCACCACCGCCGCCGGATCCGCGTCGACGCCTTTCTTCCATCCGCGATAGCGGGAGGTGCTTTCAGTCGCGGAGAGTGTGGGGCAGAACCCCACGCCGCGCTGCTTCATCAGTTCGAACAGCTCCGGCGTCGCCGCATCACCGTGTTCGATCCCTTCGACGCCCGCCAGGATTGCGCGACGCATCCCTTCTTCCGTGCTGGCATGTGCCACAACCGGCCGGCCACTGGAGGCGGCGGTGCGGACGATGGCCGCCCATTCGTCGCCATTGAACGTCGGACGCGCCTCGCCACGCGGCCCCCAGCGGTAGTCGGCGTAGATCTTCACCCAATCGGCTCCATGACCGATCTGGTCGCGCACCGCCCGGGTGACCCCCTCCACGCCATCTGCCTCTTCGGCGCCCTGCGGAATGCCGATCTCCGAACCGAATCCCTTCGGTCCGTACGAGCCGGTGGCGACGAGCGCCTTGGTCGTCACGAAGAGGCGCGGTCCCGGGATGATCCCCTGATCCACCGCATCGCGTAGCCCGACATCCGCCCAGCCGGCGCCTTCCGTGCCCAGATCGCGCAGCACCGTGAACCCCGCGTCCAGCGTCGCCTTGAGATGATTGACGGCACGAGCGGTGCGCAGCGATAACGATTCGCGCAGCACCTGATCATTCCACGGCGTCTCATCGTACGGGTGCAGCAGCACATGGCTGTGCAAATCACTGAGCCCCGGCAGCAGCGTCGTCCCCGGAAGCGTGATCCGCTCGACCTGTCCTCCCGCACTGATTGTGGCCAGCGGACCAGCGGCCGCGATCCGTTCCCCCTGGACGAGCACCCCCCATCCCTTGTGCATCGTGTCGGTGGTGCCATCGAACACCGCGTCGGGCACGAGCAAAACGCTTCGCGGGGTCGTCGTGCGTGACGTCTGGGCGGCCAGTTCCTGGGCCGAGAGCAGTAGGGGTAGCGCCAACAGCGCACATGGGCGAACCAGGCGACGCACTGGCAAGAAGAACCGGGTCATGGTGATGCCTCAGTGACGGTTGGTAGGAAACTCACCGGTGGATTCCGACGTGGGGACAATGCCGGCGACGCCCCCTGACACCACGAAGGCCATGGCATCGGAACTGGCCACATCGAGCGGCTCGATCTGTGCGGTATCCACGACGTACACCTGCCCCGCCACGCTATAGGAGAAGGGACAGTAGACCGCGACCTGCCCCGGTAACCCCACGTGCGCCAGCGATTCCTGCGTCACGAAGCCGATTGCGCGCACTTTGCCGTCTGGGGTGAGCGTCACGAGCACCGGGCGGTCGAACCGGCGCTTTTCCCCCACGAACGCGTTCAACAAGTCCTTGGTTGACCCGTACAGCAGGCGCACCAGCGGCAGGCGGTTCATGACGCCCTCCATGACGCCCACGGCCGAGCGGGTCAGGATGCTGGACCCGAGAAATCCGACCACCGTGATGATGGCGAGGGTGGCAACAAACCCCGCGCCCGGCACGGGGAGCCCCAGCCAGCCATCCACGCGGGTGAAGACCACCCAGCACACCCACACCGTCACCGCCAGGGGGGTCAACAGCACAAGCCCCTGCGCGAAGTAGCCCAGCACCCGTTTCATCGCGGTCCTCACGCCGCCGTGGCGGCGCAGTTAGTCTATTCGGCACGAAGGGAACGAGAGGAAGTTGTCTGCGGAACCACCCGCCGACCAGTCCGTTCCCGTGATGCCTCACGTCTCGCTCCCACTGTCACGATGCGATCGTTCGTGTTGACCGTCCCGGTGGCCCTCGGCATCGCTGGTGCCGCGCTCCCGCTGCACGCGCAGGCGCCCAACGCGCCGGCCAATCCCTTCACGTCGGTATCGCGATGGACCCCGCCGGCCTCGCCCGCGGGCAAGAAGCCCATCACGCAGGATACCTACGACGAGTGGCGGACCATTTCCGGGGCCTCGCTCTCGAATGACGGCGCCTGGGCCGTCTATACCGTCAGCCCTGTAGTCGGCGAAGGGGAACTGATCGCGCGCGCGACCAGCGGCCCAGCGGAGTACAAGGTGCCGCGCGGCTTCACCGGGCGTCCGCAATTGCAGCCGTCCGCCGATTCGGCGGCCCAATTCAGCGCCGCGCCTGCGCAGATCAGCGCGAACTCGCGCCACGTCGTGTTCACGATCTATCCGTCGCGTGCCGAGGTGGAGCGGGCACGCGCCCGCCGTGGGACCCCGGCGCCGCGTTCCGCCATGGGCATTCTCTCGCTCGCCGACGGCAACGTGACGCGCATGAATGCCGTACGCAGCTTCCGGCTCGCGCGCCAAGGCGGGCGATTCCTTGCGTATCAGCTCGAGGACACCACCACCGCGGCACGTCCCGCCCAGAATGGTGCCGCCGCGGGGCCGCGGCGCGACAATGGCACGACGCTCGTGCTGCGTGATCTCGCATCGGGCCAGGAGACCCGCGTCGAGGGGGTCACCGCATTTGCCTTCGATGAGCAGGAGCAGTGGTTGGGCTATACCGTCACGACGCGCGACGGCGCCGGCAATGGCGCGTTCGTTCGCCATCTGGCGAGCGGCACCGTCACGCCGCTGTTGACGGGGGCCGCGACCTATCGCGGCTTCACCTTCGACCGCGCCGGCAAGCAGGTCGCGTTCGTCTCCGATGTAGGGGACTCGACGCCGAAGCCGCGCATGGCGGTCTATCATGCGTCGCTGGTGCCCGCGAAGGGGAAGCCGATGGTGGCGCGTCGGATCGTCGCCGCCTCGGAGGCCCCGCAGGGGATGCTGATCGCCGACCGCGCGCCGATCAGCTTCACGCGGGATGGGTCCGCGCTGCTCTTTGCCCTCGCCAATCTGCCCAAGGATTCGATCCCCGCCGACTCCCTCGTGGACAAGGCGATCTATGATCTGTGGCACTGGAAGGATGCGCAGATCATGCCGCAGCAGAAGGTCAGCGCCAATCGCGACCGCAACCGTACATACACGGCCCTCTACACGGTAGCGACTGGGAAGTGGACGCCGCTGGCCAATGACAGCCTCCGCGTCATCGTCAGCAACGATGGCAAGCGGGTGCTCGCGCTCAACAGCCTCGAATACGCGATCCCGCAGTTTTGGGGCGAGGGCGCGACGGATGCCTATCTGATCGATCCGGCCACCGGAGCCCGGACCCTCATCGCGCGCAAGCTCGATGGCACGCCGCAGCTGTCTCCGGGCGGGCAATACGTCATCTGGTTCCAGGATAACCGCTGGATGGCGTATGCCGTGTCGACAGGGCGTACGGTAGCGCTCACCGAGAAGCTCCCCGTGCAGTTCCAGGACGAAGAGTTCGACTCCCCTGACGTGCCACCCCCGTACGGCCTCGGCGGCTGGACGGCGGGTGATCAGCGCGTGCTGGTCTATGATCGCTTCGACATCTGGGAAGTGGATCCGTCGGGCGTGGCCCCGGCGCGCAATCTCACCGACGGGGAAGGGCGCAAGCTGGGCATGACCTTCCGTGTCGTCGATCTCGATCGGGAAGACCCGTATCTCGACACGAAGACGCCGCTGTTGCTGCGCGCGGTCGATACGACGACCAAGGCCACCGGCTTCTGGCGTGATCGGATTGGTGCGGCGGCGGCGCCGGAAAAGATTCTGATGGGAGACCGTAACTACAACGGGCTGCAGAAAGCGCGGGATGCCGAGCAGTATCTGCTGACGCAGAGCACGTATCGCGAGTTCCCCGATCTTTGGACCGGAACCGCCATCGCTTCGACCACGAAGATCTCCAACGCCAATCCGCAGGAGGCGCAGTATCCCCGTGGGACGGTGGAACTCGTCTCCTGGCTCAATACTGATGGCCGTCCGCTGCGTGGGCTGCTGTTCAAGCCGGAGAACTTCGATCCGTCGACGCAGTATCCGATGGTGGTCTACTACTACGAAAAGCTGACGGACGGCCTCCATAACTACGTCGCGCCAACGGGGCGCAACGTCGTGAACCCCCTCGTCTACAACAGCCTCGGCTACCTCGTTTTCATGCCCGACATCGTCTACACCGATGGCGAGCCGGGGCCGAGTGCGGCGAAAGCGATCATTCCGGGTGTACAGTCGCTGATTGCGAAAGGCTTCGTGGATCCGAAGCGACTCGGGATCACGGGGCAGTCGTGGGGCGGCTACCAGACCGGCTATTTGATCACGGTCACCAACATGTTCGCTGCGGCCGTGCCGAACGCGACCGTGGTGAACATGACCAGCGCGTATGGCGGGATTCGGTGGCAGTCCGGGCTGGCGCGCACCTTCCAGTACGAGCATACCCAGAGCCGCATCGGCGGATCACTGTGGCAGTACCCGGAGCGGTTCATCGCCAACTCGCCGCTGTTCACCCTCGATAAGGTGCAGACGCCGGTCCTGTTCATGGCCAACGACAACGACGGGGCCGTCCCCTGGTATCAGGGGATCGAGTTCTACGTCGCCATGCGCCGCCTCCAGAAGGAGGCGTACATGGTGGTCTATAACGGGGACGAGCATAATCCGACCAAGCGCGCCAATCAGAAGGACATCGATCGCAAGATGCAGGAATTCTTCGCGGTGAAACTTCTGGGGGCCGAACCCCCGTCATGGATGGTGAAGGGGATCCCATTCCTCGAGAAGGGACGGGATCAGGTGAAAATGACCACGGAAACCGCCGGTACGACGCCGGCGCGTCAGACAGGAGGACGCTAAGATGGCCGCAGACGAAATCGATTATCAGATCATTGGCGATGACCTACAGGCGGTAATTGTCACGCTCGATCCCGGCGAGGCCGTCTTCGCGGAAGCGGGCGCGATGATGTACATGCGCGAAGGCATCACGATGGCGACGACCCTCGATCCCAATTCGCGGAGCGGGGGGTTGTTCGACAAGCTGATCGGCGCCGGCAAGCGCGTGCTCGCGGGAGATTCCTTCTTCGTGACGCTCTTCGGCAACAGCGGCGCCAAGCGCGCCGATGTGGCCTTCGCCGCCCCGTATCCCGGGCGCATTGTGCCACTCAATCTGCGCGACTGGGGTGGGACCGTGATGGCGCAGAAGGACAGCTTCCTGTGCGCGGCGCGCGGGATCGATATCTCGGTGGCGTTCACGCGCCGCATCGGCGCCGGGTTCTTTGGCGGCGAAGGCTTCATCCTGCAGAAGTTGCAGGGGGACGGACTGGCCTTCCTGCATGCGTCCGGTACTCTGCACGCGATCGACCTCGCCCCCGGCGAGAAGCTGCGCGTCGACACCGGCTGTCTGGTCGCCTTCCAGCCGTCCGTCGACTACGACATTCAGACGGTGCCCGGCATCAAGACCGCCCTCTTCGGCGGTGAGGGGCTGTTCTTCGTCCAACTGACCGGGCCCGGACGGGTCATCCTGCAGACGCTGCCGTTCTCGCGCCTCGCCGATCGCATTATCGCGGCGGCGCCGCGCGCGGGAGGCCGGTCCCGTGAGGAAGGATCGGTCCTTGGCGGGCTGGGCGCGCTCCTCGACGGGGACAACTGATTCACGCAGTACCGCCTGACACAGGCACGTCACAATTCTGACGGTTCGCGCTGGCGGCTCCCTCCGCTGGCGCGAACCGTCTACCTTTACGCCCCTATGGCTACCCGAACCCTCTCCGTCGACCCCACGACCGCTCCGGCCCCCGCGGCCCCCTGGACCATCGAAGCGGCCCGCGCTCTCTACAATGGGGAAGGGTGGGGGGCGGGCTACTTCGATATCAATGAGCAGGGGTGCGTGGTCGCGCGTCCTGATCCGGAGCGCCCGGACGTCGCGCTGAATCTCCGGGATCTGGCCCGCGATCTGGAGGAGCAGGGGATCCAGCTGCCGATCCTGCTGCGATTTTCGGACATCCTGCGCTCGCGCATCGAAACGCTCAGCGAGCGCTTCGATGCCGCGATCAAGGAGTTCGACTACACCGGCGGCTACACGACCGTGTATCCGATAAAGGTGAACCAGCAGCGCCACGTCGTCGAAGAGATTGTCCAAGCTGGCAAGCGGCACGGCGTCGGGCTGGAATGCGGCTCAAAGCCGGAATTGCAGGCGGTCCTGGGGCTTGGCGAGACCACCGAGCATTTGATTGTGTGCAACGGCTACAAGGACCACGAGTTCATGCGGCTCGCCCTCATGGGGCAGAAGCTCGGACATCGGGTGTTCATCGTCCTCGAGCAGGTCAGCGAACTGGACGTGCTGCTTGAGGTGGCCGAGGAGCTGGGCGTGACGCCGACGTGCGGCGTGCGCATCAAGCTGGCCAGCGAAGGTGCGGGACGCTGGGCCCAGAGCGGGGGCGAGAAAAGCAAGTTCGGCCTCAGCTCGGCCGAGCTCATCAAGCTCATCGACAAGCTGTCGGCGGCGAACCGCCTCGATACGCTCAAGCTCATTCATTTCCACCTCGGCAGCCAGATCACCGACATCCGCTTCATCAAGTCAGGGCTGCAGGAGATCGCGCGCTTCTACCTGGAGCTGCGCGCGCTCGGTGTGGACATCACGCATGTGGACGTGGGTGGCGGGCTCGGGATCGATTATGACGGTACCAACTCGACCAACAACGCAAGCGTCAACTATTCGCTGCAGGAGTACGCGAACGACGTGATCTACACGATCGCGGAGGCGTGCCGTGAAGCCGAGTTGCCGATGCCGCACATCATTTCGGAGTCGGGACGCGCCCTTACGGCGCACCATGCGCTGCTGCTGCTCAAGGTCATTGACGTGGAGTCACAGGCCGAACAGCCGGTGCCGGCGCTCGACGATGAGGATCATTCGCTCCTCCATGAGATGCACGAAGATTGGCGGACGCTCACCGAGCGTCTCGCGAAGCCGCGCAAGGTGCTGGAGGTGTTCCATGATGCGTCGTTCGACAAGGAGCGCGCGCGCCAATACTTCAACTCCGGCGTCCTGAACCTGCGTGGGCTGGCGAAGGCTGAAGTACTCTGGCTGGCGTCGATGAACGCGATCTATCGGATTGCGAAGGCTGATCCCGATACGTACGAGGATATCCTCCCCGAGTTGGAATCCGCCCTCGTCGATCGGTATTTCTGCAATTTCTCGCTGTTCCAGTCGTTGCCGGACAGCTGGGCGATCGATCAGCTCTTCCCGATCATGCCGATCCATCGGTTGGATGAGGAGCCGGTCCGTCGTGGGACGTTGCAGGATGTGACCTGCGACTCCGACGGCAAGATCGATCGCTTCGTCGGCGACAAGTCGGGGCGGCCAAGCCTCGAGCTGCATGAGTTCCGCGACGGCGAGGACTACATGCTGGGCATCTTCCTCACGGGTGCCTATCAGGAGATCCTCGGCGACCTGCACAACCTGTTCGGCGACACCAACGCCGTGCACGTCTCCGCCGTCGATGGCGGCCTCGGCTACCGCATCGACCACCTCGTCGAGGGC
>JBDKIJ010000027.1:0-4855 GCA_039797155.1 Gemmatimonadota bacterium
AGTTCGTCCGTGGTGCGCCACACGAGTTCGCTGGCAAACACCTTGGTGCAGGCAGCTTCGAGGGAGGCGTCTACATTCTCGGCGTCCAACGCCGGCGCAAGCGCGCCAACCATGGCGTCGAGCGCATACGTGTCAGCCGCAATGGTCGCCATCTTGCGCTGCGTGATCTCGAAGTCGGCGAGTGGCGCACTGAATTGGCGCCGGGCCTCTGCATAGCGTGTGAATTCGCCAAGCAATCGCTTGCATCCCGTGGCGCAACCGGCGGCCAGCGACAGGCGCCCGGCATTCAACGCCTGAACGGCCACCTGAAAACCTTTGCCCACCGGTCCGAGTACGTGGTCGTCGGGCACGAAGAGATTCTCGAACACCAATTCGGCCTGCGTTGAGCCGCGAATCCCCAGCTTCCGAATCGTGCCGTCGACTCGGAAACCCGGCATATCAGGACGAATGATGAAGGCGGTTGGCCGCCAGACGGTCTCCCCGTTGCGATCGATCGGCGTTTGCGCGAAGGTGGCGATCACGCCGGCACGATGTCCGTTGCCGATCCAGTGTTTGCGTCCGTTGAGGATCCATCCCCGATCGTCGGGGCTTCGCGTGGCCTTCGTGACGATATGCTGCGCATCGGAACCCGTCTCCGGTTCCGTGAGTGCATAGGCGCCGAGGGTTTCGCCTCGAGCCAGCATCGGGAGATAGCGCGCCTTCTGCTCCTCGTTGCCGGCGATCACGATGGCCTTGGCGCCAAGACCGCAGTGGACCCCAATGAGCACGCCCAGCGACGGATCGGTCGACGCGACGGCACCAAAGACGCGCGCGTACGCCGAGGCCGACAGACCGAGCCCTCCGTATGCCTTGGGGATCGTGAGCGCCAGCAGCCCCGCGTCCGCGAAGGCCTGAATGACGGCCTCGTCGACGCCTTCTTCTTCATCGATCCGGACGGAATCGATCAGCCCGCTGGCCACCATATCGTGCAGTGCCGCAATGAGACGATGCACCGTGCGCGTCTCTTCCGGATCGCGCACATCCAGCGGCGCGGGATAGGGAAAAAGCAACGACTCCGTGATTTCCCCGGTGAACAGGTCACGCAGGAACGACGGCTTGGTGGTAGTAGACATGAGAGCGAAGAGGATCGGCAACGACACGGGGGACCGTGCGTCGCACGGTCCCCCGAAAAGTACGTAACGGTTTCCGTCTGTGCCCAGCGGCTAAGGCGATGGTGGTGGGGCCGTTCGCACCATGATGCGCGCGCCCGTGACCGTCACGTCCACGTAGCTCGGTTTGCCCTGATTGCGATTGTTCGAATCCACGGCTTGCAGGGTCAGACGGGCCGTCCCAGCCGTCAGGCCGGTCACGCTGACGAACGTGGAGGTGCTGTTCTGCTGCCCGATGGCCACCGCGGGCGCGGAGCTGGTCACCAGCACATTGCGGTTCCGCACCTCATTCCCCTGGACGTCCTTCACGCGGATCACGAAGGCACTCGTGACGCCGGCGGCCACGGTAAACGCGGTGACCGTTTCGATGGTATCGACCGGTACCTGCTGCACGATAATGGAGCTCTGACCAACCTTCCCTTCGGCGGTGGCGGCAACGGTCACTGTACCAGCGGCCAGCGCCGTCACGAGGCCACTCGACGAGATGGTGACTCGACTCGGATCCCCACTGATCCATTCGAGGGGGCGATCGGTGATTTCGGTGCCGATCGAATCCGTGACCGTTGCGCGAAGCTGAATGGTCTGCCCTTCCAGCAACGTCGCCTGCAGCGGCGAGGTGGTGACCGTACCTACCGGGACCTTGGTCACGGTAAAGGTCACCGTATCCGCCGTGCCTTCGGCCGTCGCGATGATGCGGGCCGTGCCAAGCGCCAGCCCCGTGACAATCCCCGCCTGCGTCACGTTGACCAACGACGGGGTCGTCGTGCTCCACGTGACGATACGACCTGACGGAACCGCGGCGCCGGTGGAATCGAGTAGCGTGGCCGTGAGGATGCGTGGAATGGCGAGCCGCAACTGCCCCGTGAACGGGGTGATCACGACCTGTGTGATGCGAGGGTCGACCGCCTGAATGGTCGCGGAACAGGTGACTGCCGAGTTTTCAACGGCGGTTGCCGTGATGGTGGTCGTTCCCGCTTTGCGCGTGGTCACGATCCCCGTGGTCGTGACCGTGGCGACGACCTCGTTGCTGCTGCTCCATGCCATCGCGCGCCCCTGGCTGGACAGCGCATTGTTGGCGGTGTCCCGAAGGGTGAGCGTCGGTTGGACGCTTTGAGAGACCGTCAACTTGCTGGCGCTCGGTGACAGCGAACAGCTGCCGATCGGGATCTCCGTCACGATGACTGACGCGGATCCCACGGTCTGGTCGATTTCCGCGTTGATGACCGCCTGGCCCGGCGCCATCGCGGTGACGGTGCCGTTCTGATCCACCGATGCGATTGCCGAGTTACTGGATGCCCAGCGCACGGTCCGACCGGAGACGACGGCACCGGTACTGTTCCGGGCCGTGGCGGTGAGCTGGCGCGTGTTGGTGCGACGCAGAATCAGCGCATTGGGCGACACGACAATCGTTGCGGCAGCCTCTGGGGTCACTGTGATCTGGGCCGAGGCCGTCTTTCCGTCAGACGTGGCCGAGATGGACGCCGAACCGACGGCAACGCCGATCACACCACCTTCGGCAGTCACCGTGGCGACCGCTTGATTGCTCGACGAGAAGAGAATCTTCTTGTTGCGGATCGAATTGCCGTCGCAATCGAAGGCGGTGCCCGTCAAGCGATAGGTGCTGTTCACCGGAACCGACACCGCATTCGGTACGATGCTGACCGTGCAGGCATCCGGAATCACCTTGAGGTCAAGGCAGCCGGAAAGAACGCCGGCCGATAGAACCGTCAGGAGTCCGCGCACGGTTGGGGATGTGACGAGTCGCGAGATTGCTCGCATCCGCTGGGCACCTAATCAATTGAAGAGCGGCGCATGACGGCCTGATGACCGGACCTGACGCCGTGACCTGATTTCATCGAATGGACGCATGGTCGCCGCTCGCCGTAACCGTTACGCGACCGGCACCGCCTTTGACGCGCGGCCGAGCCAGTGCAAGACGCTGGCCGCAGTGGTGACCGAGGACGCTATTTTATCCGTATGGCGTTCGTCCCTGCTTCGTCCCCGCCTGTCGAGCCAGCGGACCCCACCGAGGAGGGGGGGCGTCGACTGTGGCGCTGGACGGTGATCTGGCTGCTGGGGGCGTTCGCGCTCAGGACTGCGCTCTCATCGCTGGTCCCGCTGCTTCCTGATGAGACCTATTACTGGGAATGGTCACGTCGCCTCGAGTCGGGCTACTTCGACCATCCGCCAGGCATAGCCCTCCTGATTTGGGCGGGCACGGCGTTGTTTGGTGCCACGGAACTCGGTGTGCGAGCCGGCCCCAGTGCGGCCGCCCTGCTGACCCACAGTGGCGCTGTGGCTGCCGCGTGGGTGCTGGCCGGACGTGGGCTCGTGGGTGCGCGCGCGGCGCTCCGCGCCGCGGCCCTGATGACATTACTTCCGATTGCCACGTTGGGGTTGGTGTTGGCCACCCCCGATGCCGCGCTCTTCGCAACGGCCATGGTGGCGCTGTTGGCGGTCGAACGGGCGCTGGCCGCCCGTTTCCGTAGCTGGGCCAGCTTCGGATGGTGGACCCTCGCTGGCGTGGCCCTCGGCGGCGCATTCGTCGCGAAGTACACGGCGGTCCTGCTCCCGATGGGACTCGTCATCGCCTGCCTCATCCATCCAGCGCTGCGTCGTCGGTTTGCCGAACCGGGGCCCTGGTGGGCCAGCGCCATCGCCCTCACACTGTTTGCGCCGGTGGTGGTCTGGAATGCGTTCAATGACTGGGCCTCGTTTCGCTTCCAGTTGGGGCATGGCCTGGGGTCGGGTCCCGCCCGCGGGACACCACTGACGCGCATCGCGGAGATGTTTGGCGGTCAAGTCGGTCTCGCCTCGCCCATCCTGTTCGTGTTGCTAGCCATCGCGGTGATCGCCGCATTGCGTGAAGGGTGGCGAACCCGTGCGCACGCCGAGGTGACGGACCTCGCACCCCGGCGTTTTGCCTTGGCGGTGGTGGCGATCACCCCGCTGCTCTTCTTCACCATGAGTGCCTGGCGCAAATCGGTCGAAGCGAATTGGCCCGCCATGATCTATCCGGCTGCCGTGCTGCTGCTGGCCACCCATTCCGGTGCGGTCGTGACCGGTCGCTGGTGGCGACGCGGGCTGGCATTGGGCGCGCTGCTCCTCGGTGTGGTTGCCGTCCAGGCCTGGTATCCCGTGCTGCCGCTCAAGCCAGCCAAGGATCCGATCGCCCGTGCACACGGGTGGACAACGCTGGCGCAGGCCGCGCAGCGCGCCCTGCATGATCCCTGGCTTGATGGGACCATTGATCGATGGATCGCGGCCGACCGGTATCAGGATGCGTCGGAACTCGCGTTCCTCATGCCGGAGCATCCGCCGGTGATGGCGCTCAATCTCGGCGGTCGCACGAATCAGTACGACATCTGGCCGAATGCGTGGACGCGTATACGCCCGGGTGATGCCTTGGTGGCCGTCTTCGATGCCAACCCCAAGGGGGATTCGCTGGCCGTACGCGTAGGGTCCTGGTTCAAGGAGACGCGTCCGGGCGAAGAAGTGGTGCTGCGGCGCGGGGCCGGTGACATCACCCATCGGCGCATCTGGCTCTATCGCATTGCGCAGGATGTCCCGCGGGATCGGGCGGCCGCGCTCGCGGATACGCGCAGCACGCCATTGCCGAACGCCGCCGGGTCCTCGCGGTGAGTCTGTCAGTCATCACGCCCGTTACCGTCGGCGCCGTCGCCTTCGGCGGGGCGCTCGGCTCCGTG
>JBDKIJ010000028.1:0-4523 GCA_039797155.1 Gemmatimonadota bacterium
ACGCTCAACTCTCGCTGCTAAGCCGCTCAATTCTCACCGCTATCCGGGCTCAACTCTCCGCCTCGTGTCTACCCAGCTCAGATCTGAGCGCGGAAGGGGCAAAAGCAGTAACCCCGCGACGCCGTTGGGCGCCGCGGGGTTGGCCGCGCGGCGGGCCAGTGGCCCTATGCGCGGTGAACTGCGGGTCAGCGACTTAGTTGGTACCGCCCACCGGAGTGGTCGGGGCCGGCTTGGCGCTGGTGCGCTGCATCGGGGCGGCCACGGCGGGCGCCGCCTTCGTGCTGTCGGTCTTGGTGCTGTCGGCCGCGACGCTCATGATGGCCGGGAACGGCTTGCCGTTCCATTCGGTGCGTCCCCAGAGAGCAGGGAAGTCCTTCGTCATCTGCGCACCGTAGAGCGGCTTGTAGGCACCATTGTGGCAGGTGACGCACTGCGCCTTCGGGGCATCGCCCATCTGTCCGAGGCGAACCGCCGGGTACACGGGCTGCAGCGGCGCGAGGTAGTTCTGATTGACATCGCGCAGCATCAGGATACCGTGGTACGCGGTGACACGCTGCGGCGGTGCTTCACGCCACGAGGCGAACTGGCGGGAGTTGTGACAGTACGTGCAGTTCACACCCAGCGAGCGCGACTGCGAGATCATGAGCGCGTACGTCCACTCCGCCTGCTTCACCGAACTGCGATTGGCGTTGCTCGGTGCCACGCCCTGTGTCATGACACGCGCACCATCACGGTCGAGATAATGACGCAGGTAGTCGGTCTGGCTCGAGTAGAACCAGAGACCATTGGGCAACGGCTTGCCCATGTGGCAGGTGTAGCAGGTGACGCCGGTGTTCTTCACGTGCTGCGAGTAGTTGCCGTTGATGTTGCGGGTCATCTGCAGCATGCGGCGGGCTACCAGCTTCGTGTACAGCGGCTTGCCGTTGGGCAGCGTGTCGTCGGCGAAGGCCGCGACGTTGTGGCAGTACGCACAGTTGCCCGTACCGGCCACCCAGGTGCTCATGGCGATCATCGTGCGGTTGAACTCGGCCACACTGATGTCGTTCAGCACCTGCACGTTCTTCCAGGGGAGCGGGCCCGGAGGGGACTCGCCGGCGGGCGGCGGGCTCTGCGGGACCTTCACCTGGGCGAACTTGGCCTTCAGGTCGCCGTGATCGTAGTTCTGTTCCATCGCCGTGCCGCGGTAGCCGCTCTGCACCGTATCGGTCGCGGCGTCGCCGCACGCGCCGAGGGTGAGGAGCGCCACCGGGGCAGCAGCCAACGCGAAGTGACGAAGACCACGCATCACAGGGCACCTCCCGACTTCGTCGAATCCGTCTTCGTGGAGTCGGTCTTGGTGGAATCCGCCGCGAGCGAATCGCCGACGATCGGCGCGGTGGCGGTGTCCGGTACGGTCGCGTTCTGCGGGACGACGTAGCTGGGGAACGAATCGGGCGCCGTGCCCTGATAGCGACCACGCAGCAGATCCTGCTGTTCCGGCGTGAGCTGGTTCTGCGCCGGATACGGCGCCACCAGGCCGTGCTTCACACCCCAGAGGTACCAGTTGTCCACCACCGTGCCGGTGAGGAGGATGCCGATACCACCGGTGAACGTCGTGAGCACCGCGAACCACCAGGCCCAGCGATGGATCGACTCCATCGTGGCGTTGAAGCCCATGCACCAGCGCCAGAAGAGCATCGAGCGTTCAGCCGCGGTACCGCGGTCAGTGATCTGCTCGATTTCGCGCTCACCACCCATGCGGGCGACGGCGAGAATGGTGGCGCCATGCATCGCGAACAACACGGCCGAGCCGTAGAGGAACGCGATGGAGAGGGCGTGGAACGGGTTGTAGTAGAGATTGCCGTAGCGGATCGAGAACGCCGCCGTCCAGTCGAGGTGCGGGAAGATGCCGAAGGGCACCATCTCGCTCCAGCTGCCCACGAGGAGCGGCTGGAAGAAGAACGTGGAGTAGAGGAAGATCGCGCTGGCGAACGCCCACGGGAGGTGCGTGCCCATCTGCAGGGCGCGAGCCCGGCGGTACACGCGAATCCACCACAGGATGATGCTGAGCGTCAGGAAGAAGCCCGCCATCAGATACCAGCCACCCTGCGCGAGCGGCGGAATGCGCAGCCCGTATTGTGGTGGCGGCGGCTCGAGGGCGAGCCACGGCAGCTGGCGGATGAACTCCACCGGGTCCCAGCCCACCGACGCCCACATGTTCAACCCGACGATCTCGAAGGCGATGAAGCCGAAGATCAGCGAGAGAACACCGGCCCAGCCGAGGTAGATCGGCCCGATCTGCGCATCGCCGAACTTGCCGGCGAGATACGAGAAGGTGGGCTTGCCGTAGCGGGTGCCCGTCGACTCGTCGATCGGGAGACCGGCTTCCGGCACCGTGCGCACCTGCACACGGGTAAAGAGATTCTGGTATTCAAGCATGGTGACCGGGCCTCACTTCCAGATGGGGAGGTTGAGCCACCAGTTCCACCACTCGGGCCAGCCCTTCGTCCAGAAGGGACCGGAGATCACGATGCAGATGGCACTCCACACCGCCGCGCCGACCGCGAGGAACAGGCCGAGACGGTGAATGCCGATCGCGCCGATGGAGTAGCCGACCAGGTCGCGGAAGAAGACGTTCTCCTGTTCACTCGTACCGACCGGCGTCCCCTTCGGCGGATTGGTCACCGACAGGATGAGCGAGCCGTGCATCGCGAGCGCGAGGCAGTTCGTGAAGAAGAACGTCACGGCGATCATGTGCGCCGGATTGTAGTGGAAGTGGAGGTACTGGTACCCCACGTTCGACACCCAGTCCAGGTGCGAGAAGATGCCGTACGGAAAGCCGTGCCCCCATGCACCCAGCAGGAAGGGACGGATGACGACGAGCGTGACGTAGGCGAGCACGGCACCGCCGTACGCCCACGGGATGTGCATGCCCATGCCGAGCTTGCGCGCGATCTCGGCCTGTCGGAGCGCCCACGAACCGAACGCGCCAATGGCACACATGGTGATGATCTGCCAGAGCCCACCTTCACGCAAAGGCGCGAGGCCCAAGCCGTATTTGAGGTCGGGCGGCGCGATCGAGATCTGCCACAAATTCCACGTCGGACCCATCGCCGCACCCCACACGCACAACAGCGTGCCGAGGGTGACGAAGAAGATCGTCGTGACACCAAAAAAGCCCACGTAGAACGGACCGAACCAGAAATCAAAAAGATCTCCGCCGATCAGCGTTCCACCGCGGACACGGTACTTCTTTTCGAAGCTCAGCATCGCCATGGGCGATATCTCCGGACGCGCAGAGAAAAGGCAGCGAGGGGGGGAATTGCGACTGCAGCGTACTACAGGGTCCTACCGATGATGACGAACCTGCCCGTTTTGCGTCGGCCGGGGCTGGCGTCGTACTGACACGTACGAAACGCCAGCCCGGCGACGACGCGCAACGTTTTACCGGCCGGGCGGAAGCGGCGACATCTCTGCCGCAGCTGCCGGAGCCGAAGCCCCGACGGGCGCCTGATCAGCGCCGAGCGTACCGTTCTCGATCCACGAGTAACGCTGCGAGCTGAGCAGGATGAAGTGAATGACCAGCGCGAGCACGGCCAGGAAGCCAACCATGGCCACCATCACGCGCCGCGGGTCATACATCAACCAGATGCGATGCATGGGTACTCCTTACTTGGTGGCGGCTTGCGCGGTCAACGGCGCGTACTTCGCCTTCAGCGTCGCAGGCCAGTTGAACTGCCCATAGGCCCAAATGTGCATCACGAGCACCGCGCCAACGAGGAACGAACCGAGCGCGCTCATGATCATATTCGGGTCGTGTCCCATCCAGATTCTGTGCATGTGGCTCTCCAGCTGAGGTAAGGTTGTTTCAGTTGGTTAGAACCACGGACGCCACGACCACGCCAGGAAATGCGCGACCGCGGCCACTACGATGTACCCCATGGTCCCAGTGACCATGTAGCCGTGGAAGCGACGCGCCTCTTCCTCGGTCATTCCGCCCTTTTCCGACATCTCTGCCTCCAAAAGGAACTGAGTGATGCTACCGCGCTCTTCCCGCGCGGCTGGGATGCCACCCTAAAAGCAGGGCAGCGAGCCTGTTTACTACGGGGTGTAAACTGGACCTTACGGTTCAATGCGTCAAGAAGAATTTACGGTTTTGCCAAGGTTTTTCGTGGACTCTCCGCCCGAACCCATGTTTTTGACCATTCCATCGGACTGGCCAGACCGGCGCTGGTCCGAAATTCACGTTCTCGACGGCATTTCCTGGCATATCCAGCGCTCCGGCGCTGACCCCAAGGAACGCCCCACCATCCTGCTCGTGCACGGAACCGGCGGGAGCAGCCACAGCTGGGCTGCCGTCACGCCAGCGCTCGCAACGCACTTCCATATACTCAATATCGATCTGCCCGGCCATGGTTTCACGAATGTGCCGGCCGCCGTCGAGCGCGCACAGAGTCCCTACACACTCACCGGGATGGCGCGGCTGCTGCACGGCCTGCTCACCGCCCTCGAGGTGGCGCCACACACGGTCGTTGGGCACTCCG
>JBDKIJ010000029.1:0-4988 GCA_039797155.1 Gemmatimonadota bacterium
TCAGCAACGGCATCTGCCGAGAAAGACAGTGGCGGCATGATTCGGATCACACGCCTCGACGCCGGATCCAACACGGTCGTACGTGGCGAGAAGCCCGCCGAAGGCGCGGCATCGTCAAAGAGCGCAGAACCGTTCGACGGGCTGCTGATCGTGGATGGCGTCAAAACCGATGCGGCGCAGCTATCGAAGATCTCGCCGTCGTCGATTCAGAGCGTTGAAGTGATCAAGGGCGCCAACGCGGAAAAGGCGTACGGCAAGGAGGGCGCGAAGGGGGTCATCCGCATCACGACCAAGAAGCCGTAACCGCGTCGTCAGCGCTTGCCGCTGACGCTCGTGCGATTGGTCCGATACGGCTGAAAGTCGCGCCCCCAGTCCACGCCGATGTACTCGATGTCGATTTGCTCGCCATCGACATTCACGACGAGGTAGTGATACGGGTTCTCGCCAGCGGTGAGCCCCGGCTTCACGAGATGCTGCACCTGCACCGAATCGCCCTTGGAGTTGCGGCGATAGAGGGCGTAGTCCGGCTCGCCGGTGTAGGTGTAGATCGGGGCGCCACCGCCACCGCTCACGATGTGATCCATGCGGTGCGTACCGGCGGCATCACGGTACTGTTCGACGTAGTGCTCGAACAGATGCTCGTGTCCCGTCAGCAGCAGACGCACATGATGCTGCCGGAAGAGCGGCATGTAGCGCTCGCGCACCGCGGCGGTGGGGCGTTCGACAATCGGGCCACCATGCGGCCCGGAGGACAGCGCGGGGTGATGAAAGAACACCACCACATGCTGATAGCGCTTCCGGTCGAGTCCTTCGAGCTGCGCCTTGACCCATTCGTACTGCACCGAATCGGCGGCGATATTCGAATCGAACGCTAGCACGAACGTATTGCCGAAGCCGAAGGCATAGGTCGGATAGCCGTTCAGTCGCCGCGTCGCGCCATCGGGGGGAATGAGCTGCTGCATCGCGCGCAGATAGTTCTGGAGCCCGACCTGCCGCCCCGGCGCGTTGAGATCGGCCGCCGACGTGACGTCATGATTGCCGGGCGCCAGGAAATACGGCACGCCACCAGTCGTGGTGATGCGATTGATCAACCCCACGAAGCTCACATTCCACTGCGCCGGGTCTCGCCCGTTCACGACGGCGTCCCCGCTCTGCAACACGAACTTGATCGGCGACGCCGTGGTATCGCGCGCCGTAATCGTGCGCAGCATCGACTCCACCACCAACGAGTGTTCGTACTGTTCGGCGACGCCATCGCGCCGGCCGCGCGTATCCCCGTACGCGATGAAGGAGAACCGGGTGGTGCCGGCTGAGGCCTGTTCCGATGGCAGCTGCCGCTTCGCCTTGGCGATGGCGATGACCGTATCCTGGCGAACCGCCGCGGTCGTGGTCTGCGCCTGTCCGACCGTGGCGGAGAGGACGAGGAGAATGGGGAGAATACGCATGCGATAAAGGGGTGGCCGCGCATCCCCGTAGGCAAGAGTGCCGCGATGATCGGCACCTGGTCGATACCCTGCCGAGGCCCAGTCGATGCCCAGTCGATGCCCAGTCGATGCCCTCTCGTCACCACCTCGCCACCCTATCGGCATCGGCCAACGCTCCGCATACTCACCCCATTCCTCTCCACGTTTCAGCGATCCATCCCATGTCGCATCTGGTCTCACGTCGTACCCTGCTCAAGGGGCTGCTGGCGGCACCCTGGGTGGCGCCGCGCCTCCCGCGGTGGTCGTCATTCCCGCCACCACCGCCGGCGCTGGTGGATCCGGCCCGCGGCCCCGGGGCCGGCTGGACGATCGCGCTCTTCCCAGACACGCAGAACTACGCCAAGTACGCGAAGAATCAGCCGCACTTCGACCTGATGACGCAGTGGGTTCTCGCGCATCGCGATGCGTGGAACATCCGCCTCGTGATGCACGAGGGGGACTTCGTCGAACAGAACGACATCGCCGTGGGCGGTGGACGCGGGTTCGGCGATCAGCATTCCACCTCCCAATGGGAATCGGCGCAGCGGGCGCTCCGCGTCTTCGACGGCGTCATCCCCACCATCTTCACCACCGGCAATCATGACTACGGTGAGCGCAGCGCGGAAACTCGCGCCACCCGCTTCAACGACTACTTCCCGCTCACGCACAATCCGCTCACCTGCGATGGACGCGGCGGCGGGATCTTCATCGAAGGACCGCCCACACGCGACGGCCAGGTGACGCTCGAGAATGCCGCGTACACCTTCCATGCGCCGGACGGCCGCGATCTGCTCATCATCGCCCTCGAGTGGGGGCCTCGGCGCATGGCCGTGGAATGGGCACGCGAGCTGCTGGCGCGTCCGCGCTTCCGCGATCACCTCGGGATCCTGCTCGTGCACGACTTCATGCTCCCCAACGATCTGCGCGACGGTCAGGACGGCAATCGGCAGCGCCCCGGGAATCCCCACTGGTACAAGACTGGCATTGGTGGCGACACCCACGATGGGGAGGATCTCTGGCACGCCCTCGTGCGTCCAAGCCCGAACCTCCGGCTCGTGCTCAACGGGCACGAGATGGACTCGCACGTTGGGTATCGGCAGGACCCCAACGACGCTGGCCGCCCCGTGCACCAGATGCTGTTCAACGCCCAGGGGCTGGGGGGCGGCTCGGACCACCGGGGCAATGGCGGCGACGGCTGGCTGCGGCTGCTGACCTTCGAGCCGGACGGGCGGACGCTCTCCGTGCGGACCTTCTCGCCGCTCCGGCTGGCGGAGGGGCGTCCGCACTACTGGGATGATCCCCGGTGGCGCTTTGCGGTGGACATCGGCACTTTGTGAAACTTTTCACAAGGCATCCGGGTTCAGTCGCAAGACTTGAACCGAGGACCAGATGCCGCACCGGAATCCAGCTGCCCCCGCACCGACGGCGACACCGCGTCCCAACCGGTCGCTGACGGCAACCGATCAGCACGCCGTCGACCCACGCCCGCACGTGGTGATCATCGGTGGCGGCTTTGCCGGCCTGTCAGCCGCGCGCGCGCTCAAGGACGCGCCGGTGCGCATCACCCTGCTCGACCGCACCAACCATCACCTCTTTCAGCCCCTGCTCTACCAGGTGGCGACGGCGGTGCTCAATCCCGCCGACATCAGCGTGCCGATCCGATGGCTGCTGCGGAAGCAGCCGAATGTCACCGTGGTGATGGCCGAAGTCGATCGGATCGATCCCGAGTCGCAGACGATCGCGATCGATGGGGGGACGGTACAGCTGCACTTCGACTATCTCGTATTGGCCGCCGGTGCGCGTCACGCGTACTTCGGACACCCGGAGTGGGAGTCGTACGCGCCGGGGCTCAAGAGTCTCGAGGACGCGCTCGAGATGCGGCGGCGGTTCCTGCTGTCGTTTGAAGCGGCCGAGCGGGCGAGTGCCGTGGGGGAACGCGAGGCGCTGCTGACGTTCGTGATTGTTGGTGGCGGGCCGACGGGGGTGGAACTGGCCGGCATGATCCCCGAGATCACGCGGTATGCGCTGGACGGCGAGTTCCGCCGCATCAATCCGCGCCGCGATGCGCAGGTGCTGCTGCTGGAAGGTGGGGCTCGCATTCTCCCCGCGTTCCCCGAGACGTTGTCCGCGCGGGCGCAGCGCGATCTCGAGGCGCTGGGCGTCACCGTGCGCACCAACTGCATCGTGACGCAGGTGGATGCCGATGGCGTCATCGCGAATGGCGAGCGGATCAACGCGCACACCGTCTTCTGGGGCGCCGGGAATCAGGCGTCGCCGCTCACGCGATCGCTGGGCGTGCCGCTCGACCGAAATGGGCGCGTGCTCGTGAACGCCGATCTGAGTATCCCGGGGCATCCATCGATCTTCTGTGCCGGCGACCTCGCGTCGCCACCGAACGCGACGGGGGCACCGGTCCCGGCAGTGGCCCCCGCCGCGAATCAGATGGGCGGATTGGTGGGGCGGAACATTGCGGCGTCGGTGGCCGGCAGGGCGCGTCAGACGTTTCGGTATTTCAATAAGGGCGACTTGGCGACGATCGGTCGGCACAAGGCCGTCGCGGTGATTGGCGGCGTGCAGCTCACGGGGCTGTTTGCGTGGCTGACGTGGCTGTTCGTGCACATTCTCTATCTGGCCGGACTGCGCAATCGCGCGACCGTGTTCGTGCAGTGGGCGTTCCAGTACGCGACCTATCAGCGGGGGGTGCGCCTGATCACCGGGACCACCGTGCATCGTCTGCTGCGCGCCAGTCGGGCGGCGCACGAGAAGCGTGAGGGCGAGTAGCGCGCCCTGATGGTGCCGATGTGGCGGGCACGTCGAGGGCGCATATTGCCGGGTATGCGCTTTTCAACAGGAGTCGTTGGGTTCGTGCTCGGCGGGATCCTTGTGTCGGGGTGCGTGCAAGGCACGACCGATCCGATCCTCACCTGCGACGGATCGCCGACCGGCGCGATGGCCATGCGGATCGATGGCCAGCGCTGGGAGGCTGGTCTCCAGACCGTCGCCTCGCCGGTGAAGCTGGACGGTGCGATCGTGTCGATCTCAGTGATCGGGGTTCCGTGCGACGCGATCGCCGATCGCGGCAAGCGCGTGCAACTCCGGATCGTGGACCTGACCGGCATCAAGGCGATGCGGTATTCGCTCGGCCCGGTGCCCCCCACGAGTCGCAATTCCGCGTGGGGCGGCGTGACGCTGGCGTCGACGGAGTATCGCTCCGATTGGTCCGATGCGACCGGCGCAGGGACCGGCACGCTGCAGGTCACGAATGTCTCCCCGCTGCGCATTCAGGGGACGTTCGAGTTCACAGCGGTGGCGGGCGTCGGGGCGACGTCGGGTACGACGAAACGTGTGTCGGTAACGAGCGGGAGCTTTGATATCCCGCTGGTGGAGGGGCCGGTGGGGGTGGCGCTGAGGTAGCCAGCCAGTGAGTTGCCGAAAATTCTTATCGATGCCATATTCGTAAGACGGATACTTGATCGACTGAATTTCCTGGAGATTTCCTTGGACATCGTCACGATTTCATCGAAG
>JBDKIJ010000030.1:0-5058 GCA_039797155.1 Gemmatimonadota bacterium
TCCTGAGCCCGTCGCCGACGGTCGCCGGTGGTGATCGCGTGCCGTACGGCGGCATCGCGGGTGGTACGTACGGCGGCGAAACGTACACGTCACGGACGGTGCGTCTCGACTTCAAGTCGCAGATCACCGACCACAACGAGCTCGGTGTCGGCGTGCAGTACATCAACCATGACATGTCGTACAGCGACATTCAGGCGTTCGGCACGAACTCCGGTATCCAGCCGACCACCAGCATGGTGTATCGCGCGAAGCCCTACGAGGCGGCGGCGTACATCCAGAACAAGATCGAGTACGACTTCATCACGATCAGCCTTGGCGGCCGCTTCGATTACGGCGTCGCGCAGGGGCGCGGCTTCACCGATCCGTTCGATCCGTCGAACGGCACCACGGCGCGCCAGGTGTGCGAAGGTGCCACGGTGGGTGGCGCACGCCTCGTGAATGCCGCCGGCCAGCCCTTCGGCGTGAATGGCTGCCTGGGGAGCACGATCGACAAGAACACGCAGCGCCCCGTGCTGCTCGACAGCGCCACGCGCATCGCGCAGCTCGACGACTTCAGCGCGGCCAAGGCCCGCACGGCGTTCAGCCCGCGCATCGGGGTGTCCTTCCCGCTGACGGAGGCCTCTCAGGTCTTCTTCAACGCGGGCCGCTACACGATGGTCCCGCTCTACGGCAACGTGTACCGCAACACGGGCATCGGCACCGTCGCCGGCGTCGACCCGTACTGCGGCGCGTCGGCCAAGAAGCCGGGGAGCAACGAGTGCGTCCCGAACATCCAGGCCAACAACCCGTCCTTCGTCGGCAACCCGAACCTGCTCCTCGAGCAGGCCAAGCAGTATGAAGTCGGTTACTCGGCGGAACTCAATCGCGATTACGGCATCCAGGTCGCCGTCTTCAACCGGTCGGAAACCGGTCTCTCCGGCATCCGGCCGAGCCGCGCGCAGCAGGACATCGGTTCCACGTACGACGGCGCCTCGCCGATCTATCAGGTGCTCGTCAACGGCGATTTCCTGACGTCGCGCGGCATCGAAGTGCAGTTCCAGCGTCGTCTGCGCAACCGCTGGAGCTACGACATCAACTACGGTCTCTCGCGGGCAACGACGAACTCGCGTCCTCCCGAGCGCCAGAACGAAATCGGTCGGACGGAAGCGGCCAGCCGCAACCAGCTCTATGAGACGGTGGCGGACATCAATCAGCCGCAGCGCTTCAATGCCACGCTCGCCTTCGCGGTGCGCGAGGACATTCCGCAGCTGCCGTTCAACGCCGGCCGCCTGCTCAAGAACACACGGCTCACCACGACCTTCTCGTGGGCGTCGGGCTTCCCGTACACGCCGGTGCGCGCCGACGCGTTCGGCCTCCAGAACGCCCAGAGCGTCACGGACATCAATTCCGGCACGGCGCCGAGCACGCAGCAGTTCGACCTGCAGTACAGCAAGCAGTTCCGCATCAACAACATGGCGTACTCCGCATTCCTGCAGGTGACCAACCTGTTCAACCGCAAGAACTGCGTGCAGGTGTTCGTGAACAACGGCACCTGCGAGTCCGGCCTGCGTGACTTCACGAACCGCAGCGTCGGCAACACCGGTGATGCCACGACGTCCACCGCCTTCGACCAGCCGGAGTACATCGGCATCCGTCGCGGCGTGAACGCCGGCATCTCCATCAACTTCTGATCACCGACATCGACATGTCTCTCGCATTCCTCACGTCGGGTGTCGGCGGACTCGCGCCGCGCGGGCAGTGGTTCCGCGCGGGTGCGGTCGCCGCAGGGCTCGCTCTCGGCTTCGCCCCGGCAGATGCCGACGCGCAGCTGTTCACGCGACCGGCGGCTCCGATCACCCATCTCGATTCCGTCCGGGCCGACGGCAGCGTCAAGCAGGTGCCGCTCGCTGCGCCCGGAACGGGTTTCAATCTCTTTGCCGCGGAAGACATTGCCGTCGGCACCTTCCGCAGCACGGGCGGCCTGCGTGGCGGCTTCGCCAATCAGGGCGGCCCGGTACCGTACAATCAGGGCGGTGGCGTGATTGCCACGCACTGGATGGCCGGGAACGGCGGGTACGTGTTCTTCGAGCAGGCCTTCGTGATGGCGGCCGGCCGGAGCGCGTACAACAAGATTCTGGCCGCCAACCCGGCGGTGCGCTTCATGCGTGGTTCGCAGGGGTACACGTTCCACTTCTGGAACACCGCGACGCCGCCGGACACGCGCCGTATCGGTGCCGCGGATGGCCAGTTTGGACAGATCTTCTCCGGCGTCACCGGCGCGGCCGATGGTTCCTGCCGCGACGATGCCGTGTCTGCCGGCGCCAACTGGGCCTCGCAGACGCTCGTTGCCATGAAGGACTGCCCGGCCACCTGGCCGTCGGCGGGCTTCGGCGGCAAGCGCGTGATTCCGGATTCTGTGTGGCGCTCCACCTTCAGCGCCAATCCGAGCGCCTTCCGCTGGGATGACTGGAAGATCCCGACATCGCGCCGCGGCGAGGAGTTCCTCGGCACGCAGAGCATGTTCGGCAACATGTCCGACTACTACCGCGAGCAGCGCCTCCGCTACGGCAATGTGGTGCCGGGGCAGAGCGGTGCGCCGCAGGTGGACGGATTCCCGCTCGGGATCTGGATGCGTGTGGATGCCTGGCAGTTCGGCGCACCGGCGGTCCGCAATGCGCAGTTCTATCAGGTCACGATGGTGAACAAGTCGGCTGATGTGTATGGTGTGCCGATCGACTACGACTCGCTCTATTTCGGCCTTGGCCCCGGCATCCTCATGGGCGGCGGCGGGCAGTACGGCGCGGTGTACTACGACATCCCGAAGAGCTCGTGGATCCTGACCAAGTCGAATACGTCCGGCAACTGCTCGGCCACGTATCCGAAGCGGTATCAGAACACCACCTCGTCGGGTTGTACGTCAACCGCCGATCGGTTCAATCGCGGTGTGTACGCCGCGACGTGGCTCAAGTCACCGCTGGGTGATCTGCGCAACAAGCTCTTCACGAACCCCGAGAGCCCGTACTACGCGCCGAACCATCCGAATCGCGGCGACACGATCATGTTCAACCATGGTCGCCCCAACCAGTTCGGCTTCCTGTCGAACAACTGGACGCGTTCGTCGCGCTCCGGCTTCGGCATGCTGTCGAGCCGTGAAGATGACTACCTCGACGGGCGACTGGCGACCGACTTCGCCATTGGCACGTATCTGTACCTGTTCCGTCCGGACGATTGGGACGGCGCGCTTCCGACGACGGCGGACGCGGTCAGGTTCCCGAAGTTCGTCCCGACCGGCACGATCAACCCGAAGTCCGGGCAGCCATACGGCTCGTGGGACTACAACAAGGACGGTGTCCCCGACACGATCGCCGTTGTTGGCTGCGGCCGCCTCGGGTGCGCCGACGTCTACTCCGATACGACCTCGGGTGGCTACTTCAACACGTGGGGCAACATCGGCAACACGGTGAGTGCCGGGCCGTTCGCGCTCAAGGCGAATGACACCACGCAGTTCCTGTTCGCCTTCTCATGGACGGCCGATTCGCTGTCGATGCGGCAGAACCTCGAGGGGATCATCGGATCCTATCTCGGCAACTACGACGGCCCCGAGCCGTACAGTCTGTTGTCCGGTTCGCTTGCCGGTACGGCCGGGTCGGGGATCAACTACACGATCTCCTCGGCCGCGCTGGTGGACTCGACCTCCGGTTCCGACGCCGCGTCGGCGATCGGGGCGTCGATCACGCTCCGCCTGCCACAGGTCAATGCGGTCGATCGCTACTTCCTCCGTCTGATCAATCGCGTCCGTCAGGACTCGATTGCCGGCGATCCGAACGTCCGGCGCATCCTGCGCCTGAATCCAGGACTGCTGGCCCGCCTCACGGCGCGCGCCAACGACAATCTCGCGTCAGTGCTCATCTTCAAGAGCTGCGATAACGGGCAGAGCTTTACCACGACCACCGGTAATTCGGCGACGTGTACGGCCACGCCGACACGTTCGCCGGACACCGGCGTGAACGCGTTTGCCTGGCGCCCGTGGTCCACCGTCCTGTACACCAATGGGGTTCCGGCCTCGGCCGCGATTTCCGAAACGGTGCAGGCCGGCCGCAGCTACCTGTACTCGTTCGTTACCCGTTCGCGCGGCTTCGCCGACTTCAAGATCGTCGACACCGCAGCCACGGGGGGATTCACGGTCACCGATCTGACGACGGCGCTCCGCATTCCCACGGACACGATCAACTCGGCGCTCGCCACCAGCGGCCCGACCACCGTGAACGTCTACATGCCGATCTCGGACGTCGCAGGTAAGACGTACGCCAAGATCGACACGGCTACACTGGGCGGCACGGCCACGCAGCAGCTGACCTTCTCGGCGATCAACAACAACATCGCCGGCAACTACAAGCTGCTCTTCGGCAACCGCTTCATCGTCCGCAAGACGGTGGACACGCTCACGAGCGCGGCCACCTCGCAGGTCACGGCCCAGTGGGTGTTGCCGCGTGCGGCCACCTCGCCCACCGGCACGCCGGTGACGAACTTCGTCGCCTCCGAGCGCACCTTCTCGGCCAACCTGAACATTCCGGCGCGCAGTGGCTCCACACTGCTTGCCGGGACGGCGCGCGGAACGACAGGGTCCTCCCGCATCCTCCTCGACACGCTCGTGTCGGTGGCGGGGCGCCCGGGCATGCTGATGGTGGACAGCAAGAATCAGCCGGTGTGGGTCGTCAACGACGCGTACAACACCGCCGGCACGCCGTCGCTGGCGGCCACCCAGCAGAACGCCCCGAACTATCAGGGCTTCGTCGTGCAGCTCCGCGACTCGGCCAGCACCAATGGGTTCCGCCTCATCCCGAACGTCCTCAATCCGCTTACGGGCGGGGCGCGAGAGATGAACTTCACCCTGCGGGGCGAGGGGGACACGCTGGTGGCCAACGCGCGGCAGTTCACGCCGTTCGTGAACGCGATCACGGCAGCCAACCGCCCGGTGCGTGGCGGTCGCTACGAAGTCACGTGGCAGACGGACCCGTGGGGTCCGAAGGCCCCGTTCCGTCTCGATCCGGTCGCGGATTTGGCGGGGACGGTCGCGTC
>JBDKIJ010000031.1:0-5003 GCA_039797155.1 Gemmatimonadota bacterium
AGGTGAAGGTCCGCATGCAGGCCGCCGGCATGGTGATCGTGCATGGGGATACGGCGTGGGCCCGCGAGGTGCGAACCGGAGCCCGCGCATTGTGGGTGCCCGCACCGCCGACCGCGGCCGCGCGCGCCGGGGAGATGGCCCGCGTGGCCGAATGGTACGCGTCGGGAGTGCCGCGATCGCCGTTGGCGGCAGCCTTGAGCGGCATTCCCTTCGACTCACTCCCGCCGATCACCCTCGGCACGGGGGTGCGCCGAGGGACGCCGGTCCTCACCATGCAGATGGGGAAACGGGGCGACGCCGTGCCGGCCGTGGCGCTCGTCGAGCGCCCTGGTGCCCGTGAGGTCCTGATCGCTGGGTCGGGCTACGCGGGATGGGCGCTCCGCAGCGGGCGCAGCGGTGAAGCGTTCACGGCCCTCTGGGGCGCTATATTCGACTGGTTGGCTGCTGGTCGCGGCGATCTCCGCCCCGCGCGTCCGGCGACGGCCAGTGTTCGCGCAGGCGATCCGGTGGAATGGCGTCGTGGTGGTGCCGATTCGATCGTTGTGGTGCGCCTGCAGGATCGCACGGGGGGCACCGATTCACTCCGGCTCCTCTTCACGGGGACCACGACGGAGCTCCGATCCCCAGCGCGCCGTGCGGGGGTATATGACGTCGTGACGTCGGGGGGCAACGCCGTACTCGTCGTCAATGCGTCGCGTGAGTGGCTCCCGCGGGCGCCGGTGGATCCTGCGATGCGCGCGGCGAGTACGGATATCACGCGGGGAGCACCGCGCTTGCTCGATGCGTCCTGGCCGTTCGTTGTCATCCTGCTGTTGCTCAGCGCCGAGTGGATCGGTCGGCGCTCCGGCGGTCAGCGCTGAGTGACGCGCGCGCGCCGAGTCCACTGATTTTCACTTAGCCTTCCGTACTGCTCCATGGCTCGTCTGTTCCGCCGAAAAGATGATGTGCCCAAGTCGTCATTGTGGCAGCGCTTCAAGGACGTCATGCGCACCGATGTCACGGTGCTGTTCAAGGGTGTGGACGAGGGCTCGTTGGAAGCGCTGGAAACGCTGCTCATCGAGTCCGATTTCGGGGTGCCGACCTCGCTCGCGCTCGTCGCCGAAGTCGAACGGCGGCACAAGCTCGGTGAGGTCAAGACCGAAACGGAATTCCGTCAGGCGCTCGCCGACGGGGTAGAGGCGGCCCTGCGTCGAGGCAATGCCGACCCGATGCTACGGGTGGCTGCCAGTGGCCCAACTGTGCTGCTCGTGATTGGCGTGAATGGCGCCGGCAAGACCACCTTCATCGGCAAGTTGGCCGCGCAATTTCGCCGTGACGGCAAGCGTGTGCTGCTCGGCGCCGCCGACACCTTTCGCGCTGGTGCCATCGATCAGTTGCGCGTGTGGTCCGAACGGGCTGGCGTCGACTTCGTTGGTGGGGCCCCCGGGTCGGATCCGGCTGCCGTCGCCTTCGATGCTGTGGAGTCCGGCATCACACGCGGTGTGGACATCGTCATCGTGGATACCGCGGGGCGGTTGCACACGAGCGACGACCTCATGACCGAGTTGCGCAAGATCCATCGCGTGATCGGCAAGCGGCTGCCGGATGCGCCGCACGAGGTGCTCCTCGTCCTTGATGGCACCATCGGGCAGAACGCCCTCAACCAGGCGCGTACCTTCTCGGCGGCCGTGCCGGTCACCGGTGTCGTCGTGACCAAACTCGATGGAACGGCGAAAGGCGGGATTGTCGTCGCGGTCCACGAGGCGCTCGACGTGCCCGTGAAGTTCGTGGGGCTCGGTGAACAGATCGGCGATCTGGAACCATTCGATGCGGCCGAATACGCGCGCGAACTCGTCGAGGCCTGAACCGAATGGCGCCCGTGTCTGAGCGGACGCCATTCGACGATCGCGACGTCAGGCGCCGCCGCCGGGCCAGCCCCGCACCGGCGCTCACGCTCGACACGCCAGTCACCTATCTCAAGGGGGTCGGTCCGGCGCGCGCGCTGACGTTGGCGCGTCTCGGGATCACCGTCGCGGGTGATCTGCTGCGTCACATTCCGCACCGGTACGAAGATGCGTCGACGGTGACGCCAATCGTACAGGCCGACATCGGGACGGATGTGACCGTGCTGGGGCAGGTGGTGGCCAAGGGGATCCTGCCTACGAGAAAGGGGCTGCGCGTCTTCCAGGCCGTGATCAAGGACGCATCGGGGCTGTTGGAAATTGCGTGGCCTGGGCAGCCGTTTCTCGATCGCACCATCGACAAGGGCGATTGGCTCCTCTGCACCGGCACGGTGAAGTTCTTCCATGGCCGCCGTCTGCAGCCGCGCGAGTTCGTCAATCTCGGTCCCGATGAAGAGGGAACCGGCGGCGGCCGCGTGCTCGCCGTCTATCCGGCCACGGAAGGCATGTCGCCGCGGATGCTGCGCGGGCTGCTTGAGCAGCATCTGGATGCGCTGTTGCCGCTTGTGCGCGAAACGATGCCGGCGCATGTCCTGGCCGCTGCCGACGTGCCCGCACTTCCCGAGGCGCTTCGCCTCGTGCACCGTCCGCCATCGGTTGAGGCCGCGCTGCGCGGACGCGCACGGTTGGCCTTCGAGGAGCTGCTGTGCGTACAGCTGCTGCAGCGCCGCGCGAATCAGCTGGCGCGGGTAGCCCGCGGCGGTCGCGCCTTCGAAAATCGGCGTGACCTCACATCCAAGCTGCGTGCGGCACTCCCGTACACGCTGACGCACGCTCAGGTGCGGGCCATTCGCGAAATCGTCGCCGACATGGCCAGCCCGCGCCGCATGCACCGACTGCTGCAGGGGGATGTCGGCGCCGGCAAGACCATGGTCGCGGTCTTCTCCGCGCTCCTCGCGATTGAAAACGGCGCGCAGGTCGCGTTCATGGCACCAACCGAGCTGCTGGCCGAGCAACATGCCCGTGGGATCGAACGCCTGTTGGCGCCACTCGGGATTGCCCCGGTGCTATTGACTGGACGACTGGGCGCCCGGGAGCGGCGCGCGGCGCTGACACGATTGGCTGCCCACGAACCGGTGTTCGCGGTTGGCACACATGCCCTCCTGCAGGACGAGGTGCGCTTCGCGAATCTGGGACTCGCCGTCATCGACGAGCAGCATCGCTTTGGCGTCGAGCAGCGGGCCGCGCTCGGGGCCAAAGGTGTGGCCCCGGACGTGTTGCTCATGAGTGCCACGCCGATCCCGCGGTCGCTCGCCCTCACGATGTACGGGGATCTCGATGTCAGCGTGCTTGATGAACGGCCCCCTGGTCGCAAGCCAATCACAACAGTGCTGCGCCCGGAATCCGGCCGCGCCAAGGTCTTCGAGTTCGCGAATCAGCAGATCGAGGCGGGGCGGCAGGTGTATGTCGTCTATCCGCTGATCGAGACCAGCGAAAAGATCGATCTCAAGGCTGCGACCGTGATGTATGAGGCGTTGGTGCAGGGCCCGCTCGCTGCGCGGCGCGTGGCCTTGCTGCACGGCAGACTCCCGGCCGACGAGCGCGATGCCATCATGCGGGCGTTCCGCGACGGGGCGATTGATGTCCTGGTCGCCACGACCGTCATCGAGGTGGGCATCGATGTGGGGAATGCCACGGTGATGATCATCGAACACCCTGAGCGATTCGGGCTGTCGCAGCTGCACCAGCTGCGTGGTCGCGTGGGGCGTGGTGCCGAGCAGTCCTATTGCATCCTGCTGGGTGACGTGGGACCGGAGGCGGCAGAGCGCCTGACGATGTTTGGCAGCACCGAAGACGGCTTCGAGATCGCGCGCGCCGACCTCCGCCTGCGGGGGATGGGGGATCTGTTCGGCGCGCGGCAGCATGGGGAGCCCGCGTTTCGCGTGGCCGATGTGCTGCGCGATGAGCAGCTCAATGACGTGGCCCGACAGGTGGCCGACGAGATCCTTTTTTCCGATCCCACGCTGGCGTTGCCGGCGCACGCCGGACTTCGCCACACGCTCACGGTCGGCTACGCCCGGGCGCTGCAGCTGTTCCAGGTCGGCTGAGGGGCCCCGCGGTACCAGCCCTTGAGCGCCGCCGACTGCTGGGCAGTACATACCGCGTCCCCGTCGGATGCATATTCCGACTGTTGACGCCGACTTCCTGTTGCCCCTCTACCCGCTGCTCTCGTGAACAAGGCTACCACCCGCATTGCCGATCTCAAGCACCACGTTGGCACCACCGTGACGGTGCGTGCGTGGGTCACTCACCTGCGGTCGAAGGGGAAGCTGGGGTTCGCCGTGGTGCGCGACGGCACGGGCATCATGCAGGCGGTCGTCGTGAAGGCCGAAGTCCCGGAGGAGGCCTGGGCCGCTTTCGGTGAGCTCACGCAGGAGTGCAGCGTCGCCCTCACCGGTGAGGTGCGCGCCGATGCGCGGGCGCCGGGGGGCTTCGAGATGGGCGTGTCGGCGCTCGCGCTGATCGGCACGAGTCCGCTCGATTATCCGATTCAGCCCAAGGAACACGGCATCGACTTCCTGCTCGACAATCGCACCTTCTGGCTCCGCAGCCAGCGGCAGGTGGCGATCATGCGCGTCCGGCATGAACTCGAGCAGGCGGTGCATGACTTCTTCTATGCGCGCGATTTCATCCGCTGCGATACGCCCATTCTCACGGCGGCCATCGGGGAGCGTGCGGGGCTGTTCAGCACCGAGTATTTCGACGAAGGGGTCGCCTATCTCGCGCAAACCGGGCAGCTGTACGGCGAGGCGCTCGCGGCGGCGATGGGGCGCATTTACACGTTCGGCCCGACGTTCCGCGCCGAAAAGTCCAAGACGCGTCGTCATCTGACCGAGTTCTGGATGATCGAACCGGAGATGGCGTGGTACGATCAGGACGACAACATGGACCTGCAGGAGGACTTTGTCCGCTATCTGGTCGAGCGTGTGCTCGAGCGGCGCCAGGAAGAGCTCAAGGTCCTCGAGCGCGACACCAGTAAGCTTGATTGCGTGTCGCAGCCGTTTGTCCGACTCGATTACGGCGAGGCCGTAAAACTCGCCCAATCGAAGGGGAGCGACATTC
>JBDKIJ010000032.1:0-3496 GCA_039797155.1 Gemmatimonadota bacterium
GTGTGAACAGATGCGCCACCCCCTCGGTAGCCGCCCCAGCAGGACGCGCAGCGGCGAGCTCGCGCAGCGGAGACAAGTCGTCCAATACCCAGAAGCTCCGCCCCTGCGTCGCGAGCGCGAGGTCATCGTGCGCCACCGTGATGTCCATTACGGGGACGATGGGGAGATTGCGCTGGAACGGCTGCCACCGCGCGCCGTTGTCCACGGACACGAACAGCCCGAACTCCGTGCCGGCGTACAACAGCCCGGCGCGCATCGGATCTTCGCGCACCACCCGCACCGGATAATCGGCTGGAATCCCGTTGGTTCCATCCGCGATACGCGTCCACGTCGCGCCGTAGTCGTCGGTGCGCCACGCATACGGCGCCCAGTCATCGAGGCGATAGCGATGCGCGGCTACATACGCGCGCCCCGGGACGTGGGTCGAGAGATCAATGCGATTGATCGTGGTCCGCGCCGGCATGCCGGGGGGCGTGACATCGCGCCAGGTGGCACCGCCGTCGCGGGTGACCTGCACGCGACCGTCATCGGTGCCGGCCCACAGCGTCGCCGCGTTCTTCGGGTCCTCGGCCAGCGCGAAGACGGTGTTGTACATCTCCACGCCGGTCATGTCGCCGTTGATCGGGCCGCCGGCGATCCGCTGCGTGATGGGGTCGTTGGTGGTGAGATCGGGGCTGATCGTTTCCCACCGCACGCCACCGTCGCGCGTGCGGTGCACCGCCTGCGACGCGTGATACACCGTATTGGGATCGTGGCGGGACACCAGAATGGGCGCTACCCACTGGAAGCGATGACGGACCGCCGCACCCGGCTGCCCCACGAGCTGCTGCGGATACAGGTTGACGTTGCGCCGCTCGCCGGTGCGGATGTCCCAACGATTGATCGACCCGCCGTAGCAGCCGCCCCAGATGATGTCCGGATGATCGGGGTGCAGCGCCACCGGCCCGGTCTCGCACCCACTCGCGTAGCGCCATGACGCCAGCGGATGCTGGTCGTTCGGGCCCGTGGCCGAGGGGACGCTGATGGTCGTGTTGTCCTGCTGCGAGCCGTACAGTCGGTAGGGGAAGGCGTTGTCCACGACGACGTCATAGAGCTCGGCCGTCGGCATGACGTTCATGGAGCTCCACGTGCGGCCGCCGGTGAGCGACACCACCGAGCCGCCGTCGTCGGAGAGCCCCATGATCTTCGGGTTGGTCGGGTTGATCCAGAGATCGTGCGTGTCGCCGTGTGGTACGGACACGGCTTCGAGCGTCCGGCCTCCGTCGATGGAGCGGTGCAGCTGCACGCTCATGATCCACACCGTGTGCTCGTCCACGGGGTCGGCCACGAGGCGGTAGTAGTACCACGCGCGCTGCCGGATGCGGTTCTCGTCATTCACGCGCGTCCAGCTCTTTCCCGCATTGTCGCTGCGATAGAGGCCGCCCAGCGGTTCCGCCTCGATAAGGGCCCAGACGCGATCGGGGTTCGCCGGGCTGACGGTGAGGCCGATTTTTCCCGTGAGTCCCGTGGGGAGCCCACCGCCCAGCTTGGTCCAGTGATCGCCGCCGTCGGTGGACTTCCAGACGCCGCCTTCGCTGCTCCCGGAGATCATCGTCCACGGCTTGCGCTCGCCACGCCAGAAGGCGGCGTACAGGATGCGCGGATTGCGCGGGTCCATCACGAGGTCCGACGCGCCCGTGGAGTCGTTGAGGAAGAGCACCTGCTGCCACGAGGCGCCGCCATCCTTCGACCGGTAGATCCCGCGCTCGCGGTTGCGGCCGAAGGGGTGCCCCAGCGCGGCCATGTACACGACGTCGGGGTTGGTGGGGTGAACCGCGATCCGCCCGATCGCCCCGGTTTCGCGCAGGCCGATGAACGTCCACGTGCGCCCCGCATCGGTGGACTTCCACGCGCCGCGCCCCGTGCTGGAGTTGCCGCGCACGTCCTGCGATCCCGTGCCCACGTACACCACGTTGGGGTCGGCGTCAGCGACACGGATGGCGCCAATGGTGCCGCCGAAGAAACCGTCGCTGACGTTCCGCCACGATTGCCCCGCGTCGTCGGTACGCCACACGCCACCGCCGGTGGAGCCGGAATAGAAGGTGAACGGTTGCGACGGGATCCCCGCGATGGCGGTGGAGCGGCCGGCGCGCGTGGGTCCGACGGAGCGGAAGCGCATGGAGGCCAGCCACCCCGAGTCAATGGCGACCGGCTCGGCGGCGCGCGCGGGTCGCGCGGACACGCGCTGCGCGTGCATGACGGGGGCTGGCAGCACCGCCCCCGCGAGTGTGGTGACCAGCGCGATCATGCCAGGCCACGCGCGGACCATGGTGCGCGCGGTCGCAGGAATTCCCGAGGGTGTCATTGTCATCGTGGGGTGTATGGGACGTCCCCGCGGGACTACGCGGGGTGCGCCGCAGAGTATAGGGCGGCATTGCCGCCCGGGCGAGCGCCGCCGGATGCGCCGTTATGGAGGGGCCGGTCCACTTGTACCATTCCCTCATGGCAAAACACCTGATCCTGAAACTGATGAGCCTCTGGCCACCCTTCCTCGGCGCCGGCATCCGCGTGAAGCGCATCAGCCGCGACTTCACCGAGGTGGACGTGGAGATGAAGCTCAGGGTCTGGAATCAGAACTATGTAGGCGTGCACTTCGGGGGCTCGCTGTACGCGATGACCGACCCGTTCTACATGCTCATGGTGATGGAGAATCTCGGGCGCGAGTACATCGTCTGGGACAAGGCCGCGACGGTCCGCTTCAAACGTCCGGGACGAGGCCGCGTTCGGGCCGAGTTCCGGATCACTCGTGAGCAGATCGACGCGATCCGGGCGCAGGCTGACCGCGAGGCGAAGGTCGAGCCCATCTTCCAGGTCCGGGTTATCGACGCAGAAGGAACACTCGTCGCCGAAGTCGAGAAGACCCTCTACGTGCGAAAAAGGGACCGCCCTACGGCAACCACGACGTAAAGAACAGGAAGACCACCTCGGCGAACTCGATATCCCGGCGCGCACAATTCCAGACCGTGTGGTTGCCAAGTTGACACGTCGCAGCGCACCTTGGGCGCATGACTTCCGTTGACGCTCGCGCATTCCTCGCCAAGGCTGCTCGCCGCGTCAGTCAATGAGAGGTATCGCACCGATGCTCCCCGGCCAGCGATGGCGGTTCGGCCGCTGGCTGGTCGCAATGGCCTGCATCGCCGGTACGCTCGAGGCCCAGCAGGGCGCCGCCACGCGCCCGCCTCGCCCGATTGAACAGTATGTCCGCCAGCACATCGACGCCGCGGATGGTCTCCCCGACGGACTGATCGGCGCCATCGCCCAGACGCCGGACGGCTATCTCTGGCTCGGTACACGCCGTGGCTTGGCGCGATTCGACGGACTCAACTTCACGCCGGTCACGCCACAGGAGGTCCCGGCGCTCGGCACCGGCACCATCAATGCCCTCTATGCAGTTTACTCCGGTACTCTATGGGTATCTACTGCATTCTGGTTTGTGATTTTCGTATGCAGTCTGTGT
>JBDKIJ010000033.1:0-8790 GCA_039797155.1 Gemmatimonadota bacterium
CTCCGGAGTGATCTCGGAGGACGGAATGTCATCGGGATGGCGAATCAACATCGGACGTCGGGGTGAGAGTTCGAAAAGCTACCTACATGTTAGCGACCTGCGCCGCCAACGGTTCCCCAGCTGTTCCCCGCCGCCCCCCCCGATCAGTCCAGCGTCTTCGAAAAACGCCGGACGCTCACCACGAACAGGACCCCGGCCAGCGCCGTCAGTGCCGCCAGCTCCCCCAGCAGGTCCCGGACCCCGATCCCCTTGAGCAGGACCCCGCGGAGGATCTCGAGGAAATAGGTAAGCGGCAGCAGCAGGCCGATCCACTGCGCGGGCTCCGGCATCGCGGCGCGCGGGAAGATGTACCCGGAGAGCAGGATGTTGGGCAACATGAAGAAGAAGCTCAGCTGCATCGCCTGCAGCTGACTCTTGGCCACCGTGGAGATGAACAGGCCAATCCCGAGGCTCGCCACGATGAACACCAGCGCGAGCGTATACAGCAAGGGCAGGCTGCCGACGATCGGAATGTCGAACAGCCCGACTCCCAGCGCGATGATGACGCTCATCTGCACGTACCCGACGAGCACGAACGGCACGAGCTTCCCCCACATCAGACTGGCCTTGCCGATTGGGGTGACGATCAACTGCTCCAACGTCCCGCGCTCCCGCTCCCGCACGATCGCCGTGCTCGTGACGAGCGTCATGGTGATCGTGAGCAGAATGCCGATGATCCCCGGCACGATGAACACGGCACTCCGCTGCGCCGGGTTGTACCAGGGGCGCACGCGGATCTCCACCGGCGGGCGCAGCCGAAAGCGCTGGGCCAGCAGCTGGGCGCCACGCGCCTGTGCGGCCAACTGCGCCCCCGACATCGCCGCCCCCGATGACTGCGGATCGGCGGCGTCGATCAGCAGCTGCGCCATCCCCGTTTCACCGCGGCGAATCGCCCGCTGATACTCGGGGGGAATCACCAGCGCGACGCGTGCCGCCCCCCGCTCGATCCACCGACGGGCCACCTGGCGATCCGGTACGCGCGCGACCACGCGGAAGTTGTCGGTGTTCTCCAGTACCTGAATCAGCGCGCGACTTTCGCTCGTGCGCGAATCATCCACCACCACCGTCGGGAGCCGACGCACATCCGTCTGAATCGCATATCCGAACAGGATCAGCTGAATCGCCGGCAAGCCCGTCATCATCGCGAACGTCAGCCGATCACGCCGCAGCTGCAGGAACTCCTTCCACAGCATCGGCCACACCGTCCACCGCTGCACTCGTGCGCGGAACGCGCGGAACATCACGCCCCTCCTCCGGCTACCACGGCTTCGTCCTGCCGCTGCAGCATGACGAACACATCTTCCACCGAGCGGGCGTTGAACTGCTGCACGATCTCCGCCGGCGTTCCGAGGCCGATCAGATACCCACGCGACAGGAACGCGAGGCGCTCACAACGCTCGGCTTCATCCATGTAGTGCGTGGTGACGAGTACCGTCGTCCCATCGGCCGCCAACTCGTAAATCGTTTCCCAGAAGGTGCGACGCGCCGCCGGATCCACACCCGCCGTCGGCTCATCGAGAAAGACGAGATCGGGGTGATGCGCCGTGGCGCAGGCCAGCGCGAGCCGCTGCTTCCATCCACCGCTCAGCGTCCCCGCCCGCTGCGCAAGTCGCGAACCGAGCCCGAGCCGCTCGACATGCTCCGCCAATCGTGTAGTCCGCGAAGCGCCCACCAGTCCATACACCGACGCATAGAACCGCAGGTTCTCGTGCACCGTGAGTTCGTCGTACAGCCCGTACCGCTGCGACATGTAGCCGATGCGTCGCCGCACCTGCTCGGCCTCACGCGTGATGTCGTAGCCGGCGACCAGCGCCGTGCCGCTCGTGGGTTGGACCAGCCCGCACAGCATGCGGATCGTGGTCGTTTTACCCGACCCGTTCGGCCCCAACAGACCGAAGACTTCGCCGCGCCGGATCTCCAGATCCAGTGAATGGACGGCCACCAGATCGCCGAAGCGCTTGTGCAGCGCCTCCGTGCGAACCACTGCCGTCATTTCGACGCTGCCGGCAATTCGACCGTGATGGGGAGCCCGGCGCGCAATCGCCGCGTGGGATCCCGGAAATCGATCCGCACGGCGAATAGCAGATCGGCACGCTCCTGCTCCGTCAGCGCCACGCGCGGCGTGAACTCGGCCTTGGTCGCAATGGCCGCAATTCGGCCCCGAAATGCCGCGGTATCCGCATCAAGCCGTGCCGAGAGACTGTCCCCTTCGCGCAGACGCGAAAGGACTTCCGGCCCCACATAGATGCGTGCCCACGGCCGCTCCGGTTCGCCAAGCGTGACGACACTCTGACCAGGTTGCACCACCTCACCCGGCTCGATGTTGCGGCTCACCACCACGCCATCCACCGGCGCGAGCAACACCAGATCCAGAGCGGCCGCGCGCACCCCGTCGGCCGCCGCCGCCGCGCCGCGGGCATCGAGAGCGGCCGCGCGGCGCCGTTCCACACGCGCCCCTTCGCGCACAAGGCGCAGCTGCTCGCGCGCCGCATCACGGCGGGCCGCCGTCGTACGCGCCGTCGCCCGCGCCGCATCAACCGTCGCCCGACTCACGTCACCCTTCGCGCCCAAGGGCTCGAGACGCGCCAGATCAGCGGCCGCACGATCCGCTTCCGATTCCAGCGCCCGCAGTTCGGCATCGGCGCGCGACAGCTCAGCCGGACGGGAACCGCGCGCCAACTCCTCCGCGATCGCTGCCGCAGCCCCCGCCCGCGCCTCCGCCTGTGCCTGCGCGCTCGCCACCGTCGGCGTGGTGAAGATCACCAGCGTATCGCCGGTACGTACCGCATCCCCTTCCTGCACGAGTACGCGCAGGGCGCGACCGGGCTGCAAGGGCCCGACGTCGACTTCCACCATTTCCAACGTCCCGACCGCGGACGCCGGGAGCGCCGACCCGCCGCACCCAACAACGGACAGCACGGCGATCAACCAGGTGGTGGGCCACCACGGGGGCGAGATTCGGATCATGCTTCATTGTACCTTTCGTACATGACTGAAGCGAACGCATCGCGCGAGGGGATGCCGGACGGCATCCCCCCCGCTCTCGCCCGAACCTTGCGCCAGTTCCGACTCCTGGGACGGGAAGACAAGATGCAGGCGCTTCTGGGCTGGTCGCGCAAACTCGAACCCCTGCCAGAGCGGTTGGCTGTCCTCGACCGCGCAGCCTTCACGGTCCCCGAATGCCAGACGCGCGTGGACATATTTCCCGAGCGTCAGCCCGACGGTACCCTGCACTTCTACGCGGATGTGAACGCACGACAGTCCCCCACGGTCGCGGCTGTCCTCGCCATCGTGTTCGCCGCCGTGAACGACCACCCCGCCGCCGTGACGCGTGCGCTGCCCAGCGACCTCGTCCGTCACCTCATGAGCGACATCGGCCTTGGCGCCCGCGAATCCGGGCTCAACGCGATGATCGCCCGCCTTCAACGCTACGCTGCAGAGGATTGACCCATGCCCATTACGCTCACGATCCGCAAGAACGGCTCAATCGGAATCTCCGCCGAAGACGCGGCGCAGATCGTCCTCGTCGATCATGAGGGGACCGTGATTCCCCCGCGTGCCGAGGGACGCCCGATGTCGCTCTGCCGTTGCGGCCATTCGGCGATCAAGCCGTTCTGCGATGGCGCGCATAAGGCCCACGGCTTCATCGACCCCGCCGATCCGATGGACGCCGACGTCACGCCGCCGACGACCTGATCTACCCGTGATTCGCACGCTGCTCAATTGGTGGGCATGGGTGGAGACCGTGTCGGTCGTCATCCTCGGCACTCCGGTGGTCGCGCTGATCTGGTTGATCACGGCCCCGTTCGATCGCGGACGCTATGCCGCCGGCCGAGCGTTTCGCCTCGTCGGTGTCACGGCGATGCGCCTGAACGGGCTATGGAAATTTTCCGTGCGTGGCAGCCTCGCCGATCCCCGTCGCCCGTACATCGTCGTGGCGAATCACGAATCCTATGCCGATGTATTCCTGATTAGCTGCTTCCCGTGGGAAATGAAGTGGCTGAGCAAGGACACGATGTTCAAGATCCCGTGCATGGGGTGGATGATGCAGATGGCCGGCGACATCAAGCTCGTGCGCGGCGATCGCGATTCCACCATGAACGCGATTGCGCAGTGTCGTGATCGGTTGGCCAAGAAAGTCAGCATCATGATCTTCCCCGAAGGCACCCGCTCGAAAACCGGGGAGATGCTGCCATTCAAGGACGGCGCGTTCCGCCTTGCACTTGAGAACGGCGTCCCCATCCTGCCCATCGCGGTGGCCGGCACCCGTCATGCCATGGCCAAGGGCACGTTCCGCTTTCAGAAAGCGCGCGCACTGGCGCAGGTGCTGGAGCCGATTGAAACGGGCGCCATGACGATCGATGATCTGCCGCGACTCAAGCAGCTGACACGCGAGCGGATCGATGCCGGACGTCGGGCCTTGGCACAGGAGCTTGGCATCAGCATTCCTGTCGACCTCGCGGCGTGACCATGTCCGACCGGCCGCGTGACATCGCCTCACTCGAGGAATGGCTGTCGCGGCCGGACGACGCCACCCGCTCAGCGCTCGCCTCACTCGACGGTGACGTCATCGTCCTTGGCGCCGGCGGCAAGATGGGGCCAACTGTGGCCCGCATGGCGCGCCGTGCCATTGCCGATCGCACACGCCGCGTAATCGCGGTGTCGCGATTCTCGGACTCCGTCGCGGCGGCACAGCTCGAAGCACACGGTGTCGACGTGCTGCGCGCCGATCTGTCGGATCCGGCAGCCGTCTTGGCGCTCCCCTTCGCACCGTCCATGCTGTGGATGGCGGGGCAGAAGTTCGGCACCACCGGGGATCCCGTCAGCACCTGGACGCACAACGTGGTCGCCCCGGTGCATGTCGCGGAGCGATACATCGGCGCGCGCACGGTCTGCTTCTCGACGGGGAATGTGTACGGACGCGTACCCGTCGCGGCGGGCGGATCCTGCGAAGATGCCCCGCTGCGCCCCGACGGAGAGTATGCCGCCTCCTGCATCGGGCGTGAACGCGTGTTCGAAAGCGTGGCCCGTCGCACAAAGTCGCCGCTGCTGTTGTATCGCCTCTTCTACGCGAACGATCTGCGCTACGGGGTCGTCACCGAGATCGCACGCAAGATCCTGCATGACGAACCGATCGATCTCACCACCGGGCACGTGAACGTCATGTGGCAGGGGGATGCGAATCGCCTCGCGCTGCGTGCGTTGGCCATCGCTGCCACGCCACCGCTCGCGCTCAACGTGACGGGGCCAATCGTGATGGTGCGTGAGATCGCGGAGCGGGTGGGGCGGCATGCCGGGATCACCCCCCGCTTCACCGGTACAGAGGGCCTTGAGTCGCTGTTGGGGAATGTGCAGCGCCTGCACGAGCTGCTTCCGCACGACGCGTTACCTCTGGATACCCTCTGCCAGTGGGCGGTCGACTGGATCCGCGAAGGGGGCCCACTGCTCGACAAGCCCACCAAGTTCGAGGTGCGTGATGGGCGCTTCTGACGGCGCGACGACGGCCTTCAACATTCGCGCGGCGCTGAATGGCGGGCTCGTTATCCCGGCCCATCCGCTCGCGCTCACGCCGTCGCGCACGATGGACGAACGGCATCAGCGCGCACTCACCCGCTATTACGTCGCCGCAGGCGCAGGCGGAATGGCAGTTGGCGTGCACACCACCGGCTTCCCGATTCACGACGTGAAGATCGGGCTCTATCGCCCCGTGCTCGAACTGGCTGCCGAGACGGCGTCCGCAGCCCTTGCAGCGTCACCCCGCCCATTCGTTCGTATCGCCGGACTGATCGGCGATACGGCACAGACGCTGCGTGAAGCGCAGATTGCTCTCGCACTCGGCTACCACTGCGGGCTCCTGTCGTTGGGCGCGTGGCGCGACGCTGATGAAGCCGCGATCCTTGCCCATTGTCGCCGCGTAGCCGACGCGATCCCGCTGTTCGGCTTCTACCTGCAGCCAGCGGTCGGCGGGCGCCGCCTGTCGTATGCGTTCTGGCGAGAATTTGCGGAAATCGCGAACGTCGTGGCCATCAAAGTGGCCCCCTTCGATCGCTATGCGACGCTCGATGTCGTGCGCGCGCTCGCCGAAGCCGGGCGGGACGATGTTGCACTGTACACGGGGAACGACGACGCCATCATCGCCGATCTGCTCACCGATATTCCCGTACATACCGGCGGTCGCACCCATACCCGGCACTTTGTGGGCGGACTGCTCGGTCAATGGGCCGTCTGGACCCGCCGCGCCGTGCAGGGGCTGCAGGAAATTCAGCGGTGGCGTGCACGCAACGAGACCACGATCCCGCGTGAGTGGTTGTCATGGGGCGCAGCGCTCACGCTGGCGAACGCGGAGATCTTTGACGCCGCCAACGGCTACACGGGGTGCTTACCCGGCATTCTCGAAGTGCTGCGTCGTCAGGGTCTGGTGCGCGGCACATGGACCTTCGATACGCATGAACAATTGTCGCCCGGACAGGCCGAGCGTATCGCGCGAATTGCCGCGGAGTTCCCCGAGCTGACGGATGATGCCTTCGTCGCGGCCCATCGCGACGACTGGTTACGCTAGCGCCCCAATTCGAAGCGCAGCATGCCGGCGAGATCCGGGAAACGCCACTGGAAGCCTGCGCGCTGTAGGGCACGTGGCACCACACGCTGACTGGCGAGCACTGTCGCGTCGGCCATCTCACGTCCCAGCATCAGCCGCAGCGCGGCAGCCGGGGCCGCCGCCAGCGTGGGGCGCGAGAGCGCGTCACCCAGCACCTGTGTGAACGTCGCGTTGGTCACCGGCTCCGGTGCCACAAGATTCACCGGGCCGCGCACATCATCGCGCATGAGGCAGAAGTGGATGGCACCGATTTCGTCATCGAGCGCGATCGGACTGATCCACTGCGTGCCAGAGCCCAGCATACCACCGAGCCCCATCTTGAACAGCGGCGCCTGCTTGGCCAGTGCACCACCCGCCGCCCCCTGCACGATCCCAGTGCGCAGATGCACGACGCGAATGCCGGCATTCTCTGCCGGTGCCGTCGCCGCTTCCCACGCCTGACCGACCTCCGCCAGAAAGTCGGTGCCGTAACTGCTCTGTTCGTCGAGCAGCTCATCACCGCGATTGCCGTAGATGCCGATCGCGCTCCCACTCAAGAGCACGCGTGGCGCACGCGCCATGCGTGCCATCGTGTGCGCCAAGAGGGCCGTCCCCTCCACACGGCTGTCACGGATGGCGCGTCGATGCGCCGGCGTCCACCGCTCGGCGATCGATGCCCCCGCCAGATGAATCACGGCATCCACGCCCTCGAGCGCGGCGGCATCAAGGCGTCCCGTCGCCGGATCCCAGCTCACGTCCACGACACCGGGCTTCACCGCGCCCCGACCGATGCGCACGATGTCGTGGCCGCCTGTACTCAGAAACGCCGCGAGTTGCGAACCGATGAACCCGCTCGCACCGGTGATCGCGATGCGCATGCGCGGGCGATCAGCGAAGGCGGCATGACGCTCCAAATCGCCAAGCATGACCGCGTGGCGATAGGCGAAGACCTGGGCGAGCGTCCGCTGTGCGAACCATCCGCCACCGAGCTCACCGAGTGCGCCGAAGGGCAAGGTGTAGCGGATGCGATCCTCGAGTTCGCTCGAGTGATCGCCCGTGGAACGAAAGGTGTGCGTATGCTCCCACGTTGCCATAGGGCCACGCAGCAGCACGTCGCGGAATTGGGCATTGGCGATATAGTCGCGATGCTCCAGTTCCCAGGTGGTCGGGACCAGCCCGGCCCGGACCTGCAGCACCACGCGAGCGCCGTCCCGAATTCCCCCGGTGTGCGAGACCACCTCGGGACGGTCCCACGGGGGCGAGAGACGGATAAATGCCCCGGGACGCTCATGCCAGGCAAACAGCGTCTCCACCGGAACCGGCACTTCGATGCGCTTCACGAACTCCGACATCACCACTCCGCAAGTCGATGAGCCATGACGGCTCATCTGTTCATCATCCGTCGACTACCACATCGGTCGACTACCACCCGCCAGCGTCGTCGAGTTCCAGCGCGCGCCAGCAATACCAGCTCGCAACGCTTGACCAGGGGCGCCAGTTCCGCGCCACCCGCTCGAGACGGGCCGCATCCGGCAGCGTCCGCATGCGGTAGATCTGCTGTGCCCCTTTGCGCACCCCCAAGTCGAGCACGGGGAGCACATCAGGGCGCCCCAACCGAAACATGAGAAACATCTGCGCGGTCCACGGCCCGATGCCGCGCACCTGAACCAGCGCCTCGATGATGGCGGCGTCGGACATCGCCTCGAGGGCATCAAGCGGAAGACGCCCATCGCGCACGTGTTCGGCCAGATCACGAATCGCGCGGACCTTCGCCGCTGACAATCCGCACCCGCGCAGCGCGTCATCCGACTGTGCCAACACCGCCGCCGGATCGGGAACGTCCGTCCCCAACAGCGCGAGGAAGCGGCCATGGATCGTGGCGGCCGCACCCCCGGACAGCTGCTGATACACGATGTTGCGCGCGAGATGCGCAAAGTGGGTCCCCTCGCGCCGCGGCAGCAACGTACAGGGACCAACCTGTTCGATAATTGCCCCGAGCTTCGGGTCGCACGCCGCCAGCGCGGCCTGCGCCTCGTCGAGACGCCGCCGCGTCAGCGTGAGCGGACGCGGGGACCTCGACGTCGCCGACATCACATCGTCGCGCTGAACATGATGTGCGCCTTGGGCGTCCCCGGCAGCATCAGCCACGGTTCCTTGTCCGACGGCGTCGTCGA
>JBDKIJ010000034.1:0-5242 GCA_039797155.1 Gemmatimonadota bacterium
TGGGCGATCTTGAGCGCGGCATTGCGACGCAGCAGCGCACCGCGATACTGCTGCAGCGCATGCAGGTACGCCGGCATCGACAGCGCCAGCATCACATCGAGATAATGCCGGCGCTCAGCCGGGCCACCCGTCACCAGAATCACGTCGGCTGGCGAGAAGGCCACCGACGGCACGGCACCAAGCGCCTGCGTGAGGCGCGATTGCTCCACCCCGTCGAGGGTGGCGCGTTTCCGCTTCGTGCTGCGCTCGAAACCGACCCCGACCGTATGCCACGCCGACGGTGCCGCCAGCGTCGCACGCACGTGAAACGCCGGGGCCCCGAAGCGAATCACATCCGCATCACGGGCGCCACGGAACGAGCGCAGCAATCCCAGATACGCGACGGCCTCCAGCAGATTGGTCTTGCCATGGCCGTTCTCGCCGATGATCGCGAGACCACTCGTCGGCACGTCGATATCCAGCGTATCGAAATTCCGGTACGAGCGGGCGGCCAGATGGACCAGCACGACGCTGCAATGCGCCGCGTCAGCGGCCGTGGAAGGTGGGGGCGCGCTTCTCGAGGAACGCGCGCATCCCTTCCTTCATGTCCGCAGTCGCCGAGAGCAGGCCGAAGAAATCGGATTCAATGGCGCAGCCCCCTTCGAGCGACGTGTCGAGTCCACGATCGACCGCCTCGATGCATCCGGCCAACGCGAGCGGCGCATTGGCAATCATCGCCGTCGCCAGTGCCCGGGCGGTCTCCTGCAGTGCGTCCGGCGACGTCACCTGATCGACGAGACCAAGGCGGTACGCTTCGGCGGCATCGATCATGTCGCCGGTCAGCAGCAGCTTGAGCGCAGCGCCTCGGCCAACGAGGCGTGGCAGCCGCTGCGTGCCGCCATATCCCGGTACGATCCCGAGCTTCACTTCCGGCTGCCCCAGCTTCGCCTTGTCGCTGGCGAGGCGCACATGGCAGGCCATCGCCAGCTCGCAGCCGCCGCCGAGGGCAAAGCCGTTGATCACGGCGATCGTCGGCTTGGGGCTCGTCTCAAAGCGCCGGAAGATGGCCTGACCGGCGCGTGCGCGGTGCTGCGCTTCGAGCGGCGACTGCTGCTCGAGCTCCGAGATGTCGGCGCCGGCCACGAAGGCCCGGCCGGCCCCCGTCAGTAGCACTGCCGCCACATCCGTCCGCCCGATGGCTTCGTCAATCGCGAGCCCCAGCTCCGCGATCGTCGCATCATTCAGCGCATTGAGCTTGTCGGGGCGATTCACCGTGATGGTGGCGATCCGGTCGACCACTTCGAAGGTCAGGAACTGGTAGGACATGGCGCGATGGGAAGAGGCGTCAGAAACGGATCACGAATTCTAGCGGGCCGACCAAACGCGCGATCAGGACGCGAACGCGCGTAAGCGCCCACCCGTGACCGCCAGCGGACCCGACGGGCTAAGTTACTGGCGTGCTCCCCATTCCTGCCGTGACCTGGTCGGCCGATCGCCGGGCGTTGCGCATCCTCGATCAGCGGCTCCTTCCGCAGGAGACGCGCATTCGGGAGCTCACCGATCTCGACGAGATCATCGAGGCCATTCGCACCCTGGCGGTGCGGGGTGCTCCGGCCATTGGCGTTGCCGCCGCGATCGGGCTGGTGGTGGCGCTGCGTCATCACGCGACCGCTTCGGTGCCGGCTCCCGTCCTCCTCGAAGACTTCGTGACGCGGTTGATTGCCGCCCGCCCCACCGCGGTGAATCTGGCGTGGGCGGTCCAGCGGATGCATCGCGCGGCCTGTGCCATGCCGGCCACCGCCACCGGCGAGGCCATGCTGGACCGGCTCGAGGCCGAGGCCGAGGCGATCCGCTGCGAAGACGTGGCGATGTGCGAGGCGATCGGCCGGCACGGACTTGCCCTGATCGGCGAGGGCGCCCGGGTGTTGACGCACTGCAATGCGGGGGCGCTGGCCACCGCTGGCAGCGGCACGGCGCTCGCCCCTGTGTACGCGGCGCACGCCGCCGGACGTCGCGTCTCGGTCTTCGCCGACGAAACGCGTCCGTTGCGGCAGGGGGCGCGACTGACGGCCTGGGAGCTCGCCCAGGCGGGGATCCAGGTGACCGTGTTGCCGGACGGGGCGGCCGCTTCACTGCTGGCCTCGGGGGCGATCGATCTGGTGATCGTGGGCGCCGATCGTATCACGGCCAATGGGGACGTCGCCAACAAGGTGGGCACGTACGGGGTCGCGCTCGCGGCGCGTGCCCACGGGGTGCCGTTCTACGTGGCCGCCCCGTGGAGCACGATTGATCCGGCGACGGCGACCGGGGCCGACATTGTCATCGAGCATCGCCATGAGGACGAACTGGCGCCGCTCCCCCCCGGTGTGCCGGCGTGGAATCCGGCGTTCGATGTCACGCCGCGGGCCCTGGTCAGCGGCTATTTGACCGATCGGGGGTTAGTCACCCCACCATTCGGGACCTGACGCCCTCGGGCGGGACGGACCGGTCGTACGGCCCGTCGCTTCATTAAAACCGCATCAAGTGGTGCCCGAAGCCTCCGGCGGCGCTATCTTTCCGGTCTACCTCGGAGCAAACAGGACGGTCTCCCGTGAAAGCTCGGAACAAGTTCCTCCTCGGCGGCGTGCTGGTTCTCGGCACAGCCAGCTACCTGATGGCCAGCTCGATCGACGAGACGGCGACCTACTACCTCACGCCGGTTGAATTGGCGGCGAAGGTGGCGGACAACCCCCGTTTCGTGAAGAACGGCGTGAAAGTGGGTGCGCGCGTCGTGTCGGGCACCATCAAACGGGACCCGGGCGGCCGCGAGGTCTCGTTCATGATGACCGACGGCAAGCAGACCTATCCGGTGCATTACCGCGGCGTCGCGCCCGACACGTTCACCGACGGGGTGGACATCGTCGTGGAAGGGCGGCTGGACGGTAACGGCGTCTTCCAGGCGACGACGCTGTTGGCCAAGTGCGCCTCGCGATACGAGAACGCGCCCGGTCAGCCGGGGCAGTATCCAGGCGCACCCGGCGGTGGGGAGCACCCCGCCAACGTACCGAAGGCCTGATCGGCCTCCACACCACTATGCTGATTGCGCGCTCCACGTCGGGGGCGCGCGGGACGTAAAGCGCAGATGCGCGAGGGGTCATGATTCTGGTTGGAGAGCTGTCGCTCTGGATCGCCCTGTTGATGGCGGCCTGGACGTCGACTGTGTCCTTTGCTGGCGGCCTACAGGGGCGTCTCGATCTCGTGAAAAGCGGCGAACGGGCCATGTATGCCACGTTCGCCTTTGTGCTGTTGGCCTCCATTGGTCTGTGGACGGCGCTCTTCACGCACGATTTCTCGCTCAAGTTCGTCGCGTCGTTCACCAGCGCGAATCTCCCGACGGTGTACCTGTTCACGGCCTTCTGGGCGGGACAGGAGGGATCGCTGCTGTTCTGGGCGCTGATCATGACGATGTATGCGGCGATCGCGGTCTACGCGAACCGCAAGACGAATCGGGCGATGATGCCGTACGTCACCGGCACGCTCGGGGTCATCGCGCTGTTCTTCCTGATGACGATGGCGTTCTCGGAAAACCCGTACGAGCGCCTCGATTGGGTGCCGCCTGACGGACGCGGGATGAACCCGCAGCTGCAGAACCCCGGCATGGCGGCGCACCCGCCGATGCTCTACCTCGGGTATGTCGGGACCGCCATTCCGTTCGCCTTCGCGATTGGTGCGCTGGTTACGCGGCAGCTTGATGCGCAGTGGCTCGGTGCCGTGCGCCGCTGGGCGCTGGTCTCCTGGTTCTTCCTCACCATTGGCATCGTGCTCGGCATGTGGTGGGCGTATGTCGAACTCGGATGGGCCGGCTACTGGGCGTGGGACGCCGTCGAGAACTCGTCGTTCCTGCCGTGGCTCACGGTGACCGCCTTCCTGCACAGCATCATGATCCAGGAAAAGCGCGGCATGCTGCGCAAGTGGAACGTGACGCTGGTCGTGCTGTCGTTCCTGCTGACGATCCTGGGCACCTTCATCACGCGCAGTGGGGTCATCGAGAGTGTGCACGCCTTCGCGCGGTCGTCGATCGGCAACTGGTTCCTCGGTTTCCTGATTGCGGCCACCGTATTGACGGCGTGGCTGGTCAGCACACGGTTGAACGACCTGCAGGCCAAGGCCGAGCTCGAGAGCATGGTCAGCCGTGAAGCGGCGTTCCTGTACAACAACCTCGTGCTCGTCGGTATCTGCTTTGCGACGCTCTGGGGAACGCTCTTCCCGATTCTCAGTGAGGCGGTGAAGGGCGACAAGATCACGGTGGGGCCGCCGTTCTTCAATTCCGTGAACGGCCCCTTGGGGCTTCTGCTCCTTGCCCTCACCGGCATCGGTCCGCTGATCGCGTGGCGCCGCGCGTCGGTGACTAATCTCCGCCGGCAGTTCGCCATGCCGGCCGCTGCCGGCGTGGTCGTGTTCGTCACGCTCATCGCGCTCGGGATGCGCGATGCCTACGCGCTGATCTCCTACCTGCTCGCCGGATTCGTCTTCGGGACGATCATTCAGGAATTCGTGAAGGGCGTGAGCGCCCGTCGTGTCATGTACGGCGAAAGCGTTGTGCCGGCATTTCTGCGGCTCGTGGGTCGCAATCGGCGCCGGTATGGTGGGTACATCGTGCACTTCGGCGTGGTCGTCATGTTCTGCGCCTTCGCCGGTCTGATGTTCAAGAAAGACATCACGGCGACGCTCAAGACCGGCGAATCGGTGAAGGCCACGGATGCTTACGGGCACGAATGGGTCTTCACGAGCCAGGGGATCTCCAGCACGCAGGAACTCAACCGTCGCGTGTTGGCCGTGGCGTTCAACGTGACGCGTGACGGCCAGCCCATGGGGCTCCTCTCGAGTGAAAAGCGGCAACATGTGAACGCACTGGGTGAACCGACCTTCGAGCCGTCCACCGAAGTGGGCATTCTCGAGTCACTCAAGCAGGATGTGTATCTCGTCTTCACCGGTGCGGTTGACCGCGAGACGGCCGCGATCCACATCAACTTCAATCCGCTTGTGTGGTGGGTGTGGTTCGGCGGGATCATCATGGCATTCGGTGGCTTGATCGTGATGTGGCCGCAGGCGCAGCGCGCGGAGCGGCAGAGCGGCTACGTGGCGCAGATCCCGATGGAGAAGCGCGAATTGGAAGCGATCGGAGTCGGGGTATGACCGACGAGGTCAACCCGCTCGTGAACGGGCGTGGACAGTCGCGACGGGCCTTCCTGACACGCGCCGGGGCCCTCGTTGGCGGGCTGAG
>JBDKIJ010000035.1:0-2879 GCA_039797155.1 Gemmatimonadota bacterium
TGCCAGCGTCGCGCACCGCCACGTAGCCATGCCACGCTGCGCCGACGGCGCCCCCCACGGCGCGCAGGAGATCATCACGTTGGATCCGTGCTTCCATCAGGTCGCCCTGCGCGCGCTGCCGCGCACCACCATTGCGATGAAACACCGGCATCGGCATCGCGATGCCGATCTGTCCGGTCATCACACCGCTCGTTTCCTTGGTACCGCCCTGCAGTTGGACTTCACCAAAGACGCCACGCTGCTCGGCGGCCACCCGACGCCCGGCTTCACGCAGCGCGGCTTCACGCGCCTTCACGTCTGGGCGTTGCTGGAGCGCGATGGTCCGTACCGCGAGGGAATCGGGTGCGGCCGGAAGCGCGGGCGCACGCAGCGGCGCGATCGGCGGCAACTGTTCGACGGGCAGCCCCAACACGCGCGCCAGCCCCGCACGCGCCATTGCCGCGTCGGCGACGGCGGCGCCATGTGCCACCCGCGCGCGATCCGCCTCGAGCATCGTGCGTAGACCCACCGCTTCTGACGCCACCCCCTCCTGCACGCGCTTCGCATCCGCTTCGGCAATCTCGCGAAGTGCTGCCGCCTGACGGGCAAGCACCACCTCTGCGCCTTGCGCCGCTGCGGCACGTAACCAGGCGCGCGCCACCTCGAGCTCCGCGTTCCGACGCGCGTCCTCTGCCTCGGCATTCACGCGACTCCGCCCAGCGGACTGCGCCTGCATGAGGGCGAGACGTCGACCCGAAACATCGATAGGGAGATAGAGCGTCGCGAAGATGTCGGGGAGCAAGTCGCTGCCGAGATTTTCGCGGCGCCATTCCAGGTTCGGATTGAGCCATTGGGAAGTTTCGCGCGTGCGGCCCAGTGCCGACTCGCGGCGCGCGTCGACCAGTTGATTCAGTGGTCCGACGCGCCGGGCCATCGCCAGTGCGCCGGCCAGATCCAGACTGGCAGGTGCCGGGTTCTGACCGGTCAATGAGACCGCAGACTGTTCCTGGGCCTGTGCTGGAGCGGCGCACGGCGCCAGCACCACGCCGAGCCCGAGCACAACACGCCCCGAGATGAGCGTGCAGCGGGCCCAGCGGAGGAGAGAGAATGACCGTCGAACCATGCGTCAGAATCCGTGAAACGGAGAAGCCATGCGTGCATTCAGCCAGCAATTTCTGCTGAACAGCGCGCCGGCGTGATGTCGAGCCATCGTCGTACTCAAGTCGCTAGCCAACCCGACCGAAGATCTCTTATGAGCGACATGGAGGTCGCTTCACCGTCCGCCAGGATGGCGGCCCCTTGCCCTCGACGCCGTGCGCCCCCCCGTCCAGCCGACCTCGGCCCTTGAGGCCGACCCCGGCCTTCTCGAGCCGCTTGGGCACCTGATGCGTGTGTATGATCGGGCCATCAGCGGGTGCGAAGCGTTTGATGCACCGCAGGCGCGCGCGGCCGTCGGGCTGCTACGGGAAACCCTCTCGCTCGATTCCAGCGCTTCACGGGGATTCGATTCCCTGTATGCCTGGTGCGAGACGGCGATCGACGCCCAGGATTTTTTGGGAGCCGCACGGTGTCTTCGGAGCCTCCGCGATGCCTGGTGGCGGGCGGTCCAACCGTTTCCGCCCCTCGAGTTCCCTCCGAATGCACCCATCTGCTAGGTGACATCCCGGGACGCGCCTAATGTAGCGCCCGGGAGGACAACTAGCCGTCAGGCTTTCCCTTCTCGTGTACCGCGGCCGATATTTCTCATAGCCTCGTCGGTACCGGGGGTCGCTGGATACGCGGCCCCACGGCGCGATGAGTGGCTCCGTTCCGGACGCGCGTGGCCGCCCGAGGGGTGGGTGCGCGCAGGACACTCCCCCTCATGTCGCATCCCAATTCGTTTGGCAGCCGTTCGTCTCTGAAGGTCGGGGACCGCCAGTACGCGTATTTCCGTCTCGATGCGCTCGACGCGCTTCCCGGTAGTACGGCGAAGTCCCTCCCCTTCTCGCTGCGCGTTCTGCTGGAAAACCTGCTGCGCGGCGAAGACAACGCCTTCGTCAAGAAAGCGGACGTTGAAGCGCTCGCACGCTGGGACGTCAAGGCGTCCGTCGACAAGGAAATCGCCTTCCGCACCGCCCGTGTCCTCCTGCAGGACTTCACCGGCGTCCCCTGTGTGGTCGACCTCGCCGCGATGCGCGACGCCATGGTCGCCTTGGGCGGTGACCCGACCAGGATCAACCCGCTGCAGCCCGTCGATCTCGTCATCGACCATTCGGTGCAGGTGGACGAATACGGTAGCGAGGCCGCGTTGCTACTCAACACCGAGCTCGAATTCGAGCGGAATGGGGAGCGGTACCAGTTCCTCAAGTGGGGACAGACGGCGCTGCGCAACTTCCGCGCGGTCCCGCCGGGCACCGGCATCTGCCATCAGGTGAATCTCGAGTATCTCGCGCAGGTGGTGTTCACTGCCGCCGAAAACGGCGACACCCTCGCCTACTGCGATTCGCTCGTCGGAACCGACTCGCACACCACGATGATCAACGGCCTCGGTGTGCTCGGCTGGGGCGTCGGTGGTATCGAAGCGGAAGCCGCGATGCTCGGGCAGCCGGTGAGCATGCTGATCCCCGAAGTGATCGGCTTCAAGCTGCATGGCAAGCTGCCGGCGGGCGCAACGGCCACGGACCTCGTGCTCACCTGCACCGAGATGCTCCGCAAGAAGAAGGTCGTCGGCAAGTTCGTCGAGTTCTACGGCCCTGGCCTGTCGAGCCTCGCACTCGCCGATCGTGCGACGATCGCCAACATGGCGCCGGAATACGGCGCGACGATGGGCTTCTTCCCGGTGGACGCCGAGACGCTCAAGTACCTGCGTCTCTCGGGCCGCAGCGACGAGCAGGTGGCGCTGGTGGAAGCGTACTGCAAGG
>JBDKIJ010000036.1:0-4973 GCA_039797155.1 Gemmatimonadota bacterium
GCGCGTCGGCGAGACGCAGCGGTTCCGGGGTCGACTGGGCGCTGAGGGGCCGGATCGCGACCATCGCCAGCAGCCATCCGGTCCGAAGTGTGGATAAAATAGTCATATGCAGATATTACTACATGCGTATATCTGCGTCAAGTCACGGACTTGGGCTCCGGGCTCATATGGGCTAGCGACGGCGGTCGAAAAGAATCCGGGGAGCAGGGTGAAGGGTCTCAGGTGGCCGGTAGCAGACGTTCATCTGCCTCCCGCTTCCTGAAAACCTTCTCCCTGCTCCCAGGGAGCTGTACTGATTTGCCGTACGCCTACGGTCGTTACCGCTTCCCGAGATGCTTCTCGAAGAACGCCCAGGTCCGGTTCCAACTATCGATCTGCTCGGGCGACTCATCCCGCTCCAGCGTCTGCCGGTTCACGCGGCGGCTGAAGGTGTGCCCTACGCTCGTCGGCCCCGGTGTCGGATTCACGTAGATCTTCGTCTCGGCCAGCTTCGGCTGCCGCGCGATCAGCGCGTCCACCAGCGGTCGAGCCTCCTCGAAGTTCACGTCCTCGTCGTTGGTGGCGACGTGCACCATGAGCGGCGTCTTGAGACTGTCGACCCAGTAGTACGGCGACCGACGGATGTACTCGGCCCGGTTCTCGAACGGCAGGCCGCGCAGTCCCGCCTGCGTCGAGAAGGAGCGCTGGTACGACGGGCCCTTGAACGACAAACGGAAGAGCAGGTTGGTGACCGGCACGATCCCGGCCGCCGCCTTGAAGGGCGAGCCATTCCCCTCGCGCGTCACGAGAAGCGTCGCGATGTAGCCGCCGTGGCTCCACCCCATGACGCCGAGGCGCTCCGGGTCGACATAGGGGAGCGCCTTCAGGACGTCGGCCGCCGATTCCACGTCATCCACTTCCATGCCGCCGTAGTCGATGGCGTTGTGGAACGTGGCGCCGTAGCCGGTGCTGCCACGGTAATCCGGCGTAATGATGGCATAGCCGCGCTGCACCGCTTCGCGGATGAAAGGCCAATAGTTCTGGTCCATGTTGCCATGCACGCCGCCGTGCACCCACACCATGGCCGCATGCTGCTTCGACCCCTTCGGCTGCAACGGTTCAAAGAGGTAGGCGGGAATATCGAGTCCACCGGCCTGACTCTTGTACGTGATCTTGGAGAACTTGAGCACGCCCTGTGCGCGGGCGGCGAAGATGCTGTCGGTCCGCTGCTTGTTCGTGCGATCCCGTTCGAAGTTGGCGACCGGATGATCGTCCGGTCGGTCGCTCACGTAGAGCTTGGCGGCTCGCGCCGAATCGATGCGCACAGTCGTGCGTGTCGGCGGCGCTTCGTCTTGTGCCTGGAGAGGGGCCGTGGCCACCAGCGCGAACAGGAAAGACAGGGAGAGAGATCGCATCGCAGGTCGTGATTCGAAAATGATGGGACAGAAGAGGTCAGCACGCCGTGCGGAGGGTCCCGCCGCCGCCATTCCAACGGTACGTTCCGGTTCAGAGGCCGTCCACCGGCCCGTTCTCCCCCGCTGGGGATCCCCTTTCACGTGTGAACGACTCATGCGGCATTTCATGCGTCTCAACGTTCCGATCGTGTGCGCGAGCCTGGGCTTGCTCTTCACGCCCATTGAGCGAGCGTCTGCCCAGATGTCACACGGCTCGCATGGAGGCGGGGGCGCGATGCCGGCCGAGGGCGGGCAGGCGGTGTTTGCGGCAGTCAGCGAAATTGTCCGGCTCCTCGAGGCGGATTCGACCACTGATTGGTCGAAGGTCAACCTTGAAGCGCTCCGGCAGCATCTGATGGACATGGATCACGTGGCGCTGCGCAGTCGTGTTGCCGCGACCTGGGTCCCCGGCGGCGAGATGTGGGCGGTGCGCGGAACCGGGGCCACGGTCGGGGCGATTCGGCGCATGACGGCCGCGCACGCCGCCATGATGGGGATGGACAACACGATCCGGATTGCGCGTCGGGAACTGCCGGACGGCGTCCTGTTGACGGTGACCGCGGCCGATCCAAAGGATGCCGCGCTGGTCGCCAAGATCCGCGCCCTGGACTTCATCGGGTTCATGGCCAGCGGCACGCATCACCAGATGCACCACCTGATGCTGGCTCGAGGGGTGCTGGGCGGCCACGGGCACTAGCTCGGCACCGCGGGGGCGCTACGGAGTGCCACGGGGGCAACGGCGGCCCGTTCCATAGCGTAGACTAGAGCGATCCGGCGCCACGAGGGTGCCGGGCCAACACGCTCAGCTTTCCGTCATGCCCCGTCCGTTCCTTCGCTCCGTCGTTGCCGCCGTCGTGGTTGGCAGTCAGTTCGTCGTGGCTGCAGGCGCCGCTGCGCAAGCGCCATCGCCGCTTTCCGACGCCGAGCTGGTGCGACCCCTCGCGTTCCGGAACATCGGCCCGGCCAGCATGAGTGGCCGTATCGCCGATCTGTCCATTGTTGAAGCGCCCGCCGTTCTGCGCGGGGGGCGTCTCGGCACCACGATCTACGCTGCCGTCGCCACGGGCGGGATCTGGAAGAGCACCAATGCCGGCATGACGTGGGCCCCGATCTCTGATTCGATTCGTGTTGGCTCCATCGGTGCCGTCGCGGCTGCCCCATCAAACGGTGACATCGTATGGGTCGGCAGCGGGGAAGCCAACAACATGCGCAGCTCTTCGTGGGGTGTGGGCGTCTTCAAGTCCACCGACGGCGGCAAGAGCTGGTCGAAGGCGATGCTTCCGGGGACGCAGCACATCGGACGCATCGTGATCGATCCCCGCGACCCGGATATCGTGTACGTCGCGGCAATGGGGCCACTCTGGGGCCCCGGTGGTGAGCGCGGCCTCTTCAAGACCATCGATGGTGGCCGCACCTGGACGAACACGAAGACCTTGTCGGCGCAAACCGGATTCACCGAATTGGTGATGGACCCCGCCAACCCGGATGTGCTCTACGCCGCGTCGTTGCAGCGCGAACGCCGCGCGTACGGCTTCCTTCCGGGGGGCACGGAAAGCGCGATCTGGAAGACGACCGACGGTGCCAAGACGTGGACCAAGCTCACGAAGGGGCTTCCCGACGGCGATATCGGCCGCATTGGTCTTTCGGTCTGTCGGTCGCGCCCCAATACCGTCTACGCCTCCGTGCACGCCAAGGCGGCCACGAACGGCTTCTATCGCAGCGATGACGCCGGCGCGACGTGGCGGCAGGTCAATAACAGCAACGGGACGGCGTGGTACTACAGCCAGGTGCGCTGCGATCCCACCGATGCGGAACATGTCTATCGCCTGAATGCGAACTCGCAGGAATCGTACGACGGCGGCAAGACGTGGCAGACCTTCGCCGGCAATGGTGGCGTCCACAGCGATGCGCATGCGCTCTGGATCAATCCCGACGACCGCGAACACATCATCCTCGGCAATGACGGCGGCATCGACATCTCGTACGATCGCGGCAAGAGCTGGTACAACGTCGAGAACATCGTCGGTGCCCAGTTCTACGCCATCTCCGTCGACGATCGCTGGCCGTTCTATCATGTGTACGGCGGTCTGCAGGACAACCAGACGTGGGGCGGCCCGAATCGGACGCGTACCCCGTATGGTCCGTCGAACGCGGATTGGTACCGCATGGCCGGTGGCGACGGCTTCTTCAATGTGCCGGATCACTTCAATCCCGATGTGCTCTACGCCGAGTCGCAGGAAGGCGGCATCGTGCGTTACGATGCACGGATCGGCCAGACGAAGGGAATCAAGCCGCTGCCGAAGTCGGGGGAGAAGCATCGGTACAATTGGAGCGCGCCGATTGTGCCGTCGCGGCACCGGGCGGGCGCGGTGTACTTCGCGGCGAACCACGTCTTCAAGAGCACCGACTACGGCGATTCCTGGAAGACGATCAGCCCGGATCTCACGCGGGCGCTCGATCGCGACAAACTCCCGATGCGGGGCGGCGTGCCGGCCAAGGACGCGCTCGGCAAGCATGAAGGCACCGCACTGTTCAGCAACATCAGCAGCATGGCCGAATCGCCGCGCCGTAGCGGGCTCATCGCGGTGGGTACCGATGACGGCGTGATTCAGGTGACGCGGAACGATGGCGGATCCTGGACGAAGGTGACGAGCTTCTCGGGTGTCCCGGATACGACCTACGTGAGCCGTGTCGAGTGGTCGCGTCATGCCGAAGGGACGTTGTACGCCACCTTCGATGGCCACCGCAGTAACGACTTTGCGCCATACGTCTACAAGAGCACGGACTACGGGCGTACGTGGACGTCCATCACCGGCAATCTCCCGGCCGGTGGCTCGGTGCAGGTCATCCGCGAGCATCACCGTGAGCCGAATCTGTTGTTCGTTGGAACGGAATTCGGTGCGTTCTTCACCATCGACGGTGGCGCGACGTGGACGCAGCTCGCGAGCGGCATCCCCGGTGTCCCCGTGTGGGATCTGCAGATCCAGCCACGCTGGAATGATCTCGTACTCGGCACGCATGGGCGTGGCGTGTACATCCTCGATGACCTCTCGCCGCTGGAGCATCTGGCGGCGGCCAAGCGCGCGGGTGGTGCGTATCTCTTCCCGATCCGCAACGAAATCCTGTTGCAGCTCAACACCAGTCGGAACTCCGGGATGGGGTCCACGGGGTACACCGGTGAGAATCCGGCGAACGGTGTGCGCCTCGCCTATCTGCTGCCGTCGATCGATGCGAAGGCCAAAGCGAAGATCGAAATCGTTGACGCCCGCGGTCGCATCGTGCGGGAGCTCCCGGTGACGAAGCGTGCCGGGCTGCATCGTCCCGTGTGGGACATGCGCGTGGGCGCGCCGCTGACGGGTGCTGTCGATACGACGGCGAATGCCGGCGGCGGGCGTGGTGCGGGTGGCGGCGGATTCGGCGGCGGATTCGGTGGTGGCTTCGGATTCAACCGCGGCGCGCCGAGCTATTTGGCGGCGCCGGGACGCTACACCGCACGCCTCACGATCACCGACGCGAACGGCCAGTCATTCGTGCGCACGC
>JBDKIJ010000037.1:0-2988 GCA_039797155.1 Gemmatimonadota bacterium
GACGACGTCAACGAGGTCAAGGAAGGCTACGAGTGCGGTATCGGCATCGAGAACTTCAACGACCTCAAGGTCGGCGATGTGTTCGAGTGCTACCGCACGGAAGAAGTGGCGCGTACGCTCGATCAGGCCAACCGGTCCTGAGGAGGGAACATGGGCGAACCGCGGCGTCCTGACCGCGTCGCCGAAGCGATCCGCGAAGAGGTCGCGACCTTCCTGGCGGAAGGCGCGAAGGATCCGCGGATCCGCTCGTTCGTCACGGTCACGGCCGTGGATGTAACGCGCGATCTTCGGCACGCGACGGTGTTCGTCAGCTTGTTGGGTGACGACGCCGACAAGCAGTCCACGATCGAGGGGCTGGCCAGTGTGGCCAGCCACCTCAGGTCGCGTCTGGGGAAGTCGCTCCGGCTGCGGAATGCACCGGAAATTCACTTCCGTACCGACCAGAGCGTCGCCCATGCCAGCCGGATCGAGCTGCTGCTCGCACAGATCCGGACGGAGCGGGAGGATGCCGAGCGCGCCGCCAATCCCGAGGCTTCGTCGGGTGGCGAATCGGATACGTCGGGCGCGTCCTGAGCTGAGTATGCCGGTGAGTACCCGCCAGGAACTCGCGGGGCTCCTCTTCGTGGACAAGCCGGCGGGCATGTCCTCGCACGACGTGGTCGGTGTGGTACGCCGTGCCGTGCGTCATCGGCGTGTTGGCCATGCGGGAACGCTCGATCCGTTTGCGACGGGGCTTCTGGTGTTGGCCGTCGGCAAGGTGACGCGCCTGTTGCCGTATATCGGGGGCGAGCCCAAGGTCTACGAGGCCACGTTTGCATTCGGTAGTGAAACGGATACGGACGACCGAACCGGAACGGTCATCCGTTCCGCACCATGTCCGTCGCCTGACGCGTTACTCGATCCGCACGCGCCGAGTCGCCTCGCGGCTGAGCGGCAGTTGACCGGGGCGATCGAACAGGTGCCTCCAGCGTTTTCCGCCAAGCATGTCGACGGGCAGCGCGCCTACGATCTGGCCCGCCGCGGGCGCGAGGTCGTATTAAAGCCGGTGCCGATTGTCGTGCATCAATGGGAGTGGCTGGGAGCGACGACCTCATCGCTGACTGTGCGAATAACGTGCGGCGGCGGCACATACATTCGTGCACTCGCGCGCGACCTCGGACGGTTGCTCGGCAGCGCGGCGCACTGCGACGTGCTCCGCCGTGTGGCGAGCGGTGCCGCGCGCGTCGAGGATGCGGTGCCGCTCTCGGCGCTCGCGCCCGGCAGCGTGGCCGAGGGGGAGGTGTCGCTGATGTCGCCGCGGCCGCTCCTCGAGCCGATCGCGACAGAGGTGCTCGATGACGCGCAGCGTCACGCGCTCCGGTTCGGGCGGCGAATCTCTGCAACCCAGCCGGGCACGCGGGCTGCGCTTTTGGTGGATGGTGAAGTGGTCGCCATTGCTGAACGGACGGCGGACGCGCAGTGGCAGCCCCGAGTGGTGCTGCTGGACGCTGAGTCGTGATCGAGCGCGATCCGATGCGCCGCGCCGGCGGCGACGAGCGAACGGTCGTTACCGTCGGGACCTTTGACGGCGTCCACCGCGGCCACCAGGATGTGTTGGCGCAGCTGGTCCAGCGTGCCAGGGCGAGCGGGCTCCCCGCGCTGGTCGTGACCTTCGATCCCCATCCGCTGGATGTCGTCAATCCGGCGGCGGCACCCCCGCTGCTGACCACCCGCGACGAGAAGCTCGAGCGGTTGGCGATGGCGGGGGTGGATCAGGTGGTGGTGGTCCCGTTTACTCCGGCATTCGCCGTCATGGAGGCCGAAGCGTTCGTTGACGACATCCTGATCGGTCGGTTCGGAATGTGCGAATTGTTGGTCGGATACGACCACGGTTTCGGACGCGGCCGTCTGGGCGATCTTGAGGTCCTGAGACAGCTGGGCACGACCCGCGGTTTCACGGTGTCGGTGTTGCCCCCGGTTCAGACCGGTGATGGGCAGGCGGTGAGCTCCACCGCGATACGCCGGGCGGTCGCGGGCGGGGATCTGGATCGTGCGGCGCATGGGTTGGGGCGGCCGTACTCCGTTTCCGGCATCGTCGTACGGGGGGATCAGCGCGGACGGACCATCGGATATCCGACGCTCAACCTCGGGCCGATCTCCGAGCGGAAGCTGCTCCCCCCGGAGGGGGTCTACGCCGTGCGGGTCGATCTTCCCGAAGGAACCTTCGGCGGCATGCTGAATCTCGGTCCTCGGCCGACCGTCGGCGATACTGGACGTCGGATCGAGACCCATGTGTTCGATGCGCACGGTGACTGGTATGGGGCCACGGTGCGGTTGTCCTTCGTCGGGCGCCTGCGCGGTGTCCAGCGATTTGATGGCCTGGATGCCCTTCGGGCCCAACTGGCACATGATGAACGGGTTGCTCGTCACCTGCTTCATCTGGACTCGACGGGGTGACCGGCTTCCCTGCTGACGGACCCATCTCTAAGTTATGAGGCTTGGCGCACTGCGCCCCCCTCCGGCGCCTCTGGCGCATCGTCATTCCCTCTGGCCACCGGCATCGATGGCGAACCTGAAGTACCGCGTCCTGCTTATTGTCGGGCTCCTGGCGGCTTCCGTCTGGGCTCTCTTCCCGCGCACAGTCGTTGAGCGTGTCAAGCGCAACGGGGTGTTCGTATACGACACCGTTCAGCGCGTCCCGCTCAAGCGCGGGCTGGACCTGCAGGGCGGCATGCATCTGACGCTCGAAATCGACGAGTCGAAGCAGACTGTTGCCAACAAGTCCGAAGCGCTCGATCGGGCGCTCAAGGTCGTCCGTCAGCGTATCGACGAATTCGGTGTGGCGGAACCGGTGGTGCAGAAGGCCGGTGACGAACGCATCATCGTCGAGCTGCCCGGCATCGACGACGCCGAACGCGCGCAGGATGTCGTGCAGAAGTCGGCATTCCTCGAATTCCAGATCACCGACAAGACGCAGGCGCTCGAAAAGGTGATGGGGCGCTTCGATGA
>JBDKIJ010000038.1:0-9452 GCA_039797155.1 Gemmatimonadota bacterium
CCGGCTTCGCCGACCCCACCACGCCAACCATCAGCAGCTCAGGCGGCGGTGTGGGCATCCCCTTGCCACGGCCACCAATCCCACGCGCCCCCATCCCACGCGGAGCCGCCGGCTGCGACGCCGCCTGCGCGGCAGCCGCCGCCTTAGCGACTTCGTCGGCGGCCTTCATCTGATCCACGATGCTGGCCGCATCGGCCGCGCGCGCGACTTCCCAGTCATGACCGCGACGACGGAGGTCGATCATGTTGGCGTCGTGGGCGTCCTGCAGAATCCGCTCGAACATGCGCGCCTGCAGCGACTCGCTATCGCGACCGAGCAGGTCGAACGCCTTGCGACGCGCCGCACTGGCGGTGGTGATCTCTTCCCCCGTCACGAGGGCTTCCACCGCACGACGCACAAGATCGAAGGCATCGCCGCGCGTGAGGCGCTCACCGGACAGGCCAATCGTATCAGCCTCAGCCGGCGCCGCCGACGCCAACAGCTCCGTCTGCGCGGGTGCGGGCGCTGATGCGAGCGCTGGTGCAGCCTCACGAGCGCCGTCGCGATCACGGAAGCGATCCCGGCCACGGCCGCGACGGCCGCGACGACCGCCGCGCTCCTCGCGCTCGGCGCTCACGTCGACGGTCGAGTCGGCTACCTCATCGGCAGCCAATGGCCGAATGCCCGTCGGCTCGCTCGCGGTGAAGTCGCCAGTGACGCCAGATACCTCGACGGCCGACTCGGCGACCACCGCCGCCGCGTCGTCGCTGACCGGCTCCGTGGACTCCTCACTCCCCGTCCGCTCAAACCGATCGCGTCCGCGCCCCCGACCGCGCCGACGACGTCCGCGCCCTTCCTCGCGCTCGGGGCGCTCCCCCTCGGCACGGGGAGCCGCCGCCGGAGCCGTCGCCGCAACCGCCGTCGACGCCACAACAGTCCCCTCCGGCACATCCACTTCGAGCTGGCCGCTCTCGAGCTTCGTGACATGCAGCAGACCACGCTGCTGCGCCTCGTGAACGAATCGCGAGAACTTCGGATGGCCCAGGTTCTTCTCGTCGAAGGACGCATCGATTTCCTGCATCACCTGCTTGAGACGATCGGAGCGCATCACGTCGCCATTGCGCTTCATGCGCGAAATGGCTTCGGTGACCAGCTGCCACGGATCCCAGCGCGTGGTCTCGTCCTCGCCCGTCTTCACCAACCCGGCGAGGGCGTTGTACGAGTAGTACTCGTCGCAGTTCATGACGAGCAGATCGCTCGACGACTCGCGAATGCCGACACCGATGACGTACTTGCCGTACTCCTTGAGCTTGATGACCATGCTCGAGAAGTCGGAGTCGCCGGAGAGCAGCACGAAGGTACCGATCTCGGGACGCGTGAACACCAGCTCGAGCGCATCGATCGCAAGGCGGATGTCCGTCGCATTCTTTTTCGCCGAGCCGTACGCCGGCGCGAAGATGAGATCGATGGAGGCCTCTGTCAGCGGCACGATGTACTGCGGATAACGACGCCAGTCCGCGTAGGCGCGGCGCACCGCGACCTTCCCCTTGATGATGTCCGACGAAAGGAGATTCTTGAGCTCCTCCTGCAGGTCGGAGCGAATCCCCATCGTGACGTTGTCGAAATCGATGAGGAGCGCCGCATTGGGCGCGTGCGCCGGCGGGGTCGCCGTCGGGGCGTTCATGGGGGCGACCGCCTGTGGGCCGCGGTGGAAGGGCGCAATGGAATGGGTCGGCGCCGATGCGCCCGACCGGGAGAGATGACGACTCATGAACGAACCTGAACACGAAACAGGGTGAGCGGACGCGCGGCAGCGGTGCGGAGCACGGCGGTGTGGGGTCCGGTGGCGCGAGCGCGCATCGACTCCCCCAGAGCGTCACGAGACACCTCGTGGGGAACATCGATGTCGCAGGCGTCGCATCGCCCCTGGATGCGTCCAGCTACGTAAATTACCAACAATGAACGAGATGTGGAAGGAACCGGCCCTCGGAAACCCGGCGCCTGCCGAACGGCGCGCCGTGTCACGCGCCCCCTTTCGCACGCGGCTCTTCACCATGCTGCTGCTGTTCGCACTCGTCCCGACCATTGGCATCACGCTCGTTGGTGTCGGGACGGCCGCCCGCGCGGTGTCGCGGTGGTCCGCGAGCAGTGCGTGGGAGCGTATCGCCGCCAGCGGCAGCACTGTCGTGCAGTCCGTCGCCACGGCGCCGCTGTCCACCGCGCAGCGCGCCGAACTGCGGCGACATGAGAGCGAACTCCGCGCGTCCGCCGAGCAGGCCCGACGCTTCGATTTCATCGCCCAACGCTCCACCCGTCTCGTCGTCGCGGGAGGCGTGCTGATGGTACTGATCGTGGCACTGGGCGCGTCACGCGTTGCGGGACACCTGAGTCGCCAACTCAGCCGCCCCGTCGATGAATTGGTCGGGTGGACAGGCCTCATCCGTCAGGGGCGACCGCTTCCCGCGCAGGATGAGCGTCGTGGCGCCCCCGAATTCGAGGTCTTGCGCAGCGGCATGCGCACCATGGCGCACGATCTCGAGGTGGGACGGCGCCAGGCGCTGGAGGCGGAACGGGCGGATGCATTCCGCGAATCGGCCCGACGATTCGCCCATGAGCTGAAGAATCCACTGACGCCCATCCGGTTTGCCGTCGAGCGATTGCGGCGACAGGCGCCCGAGGAGTTGCGCGACACGGTTGAGGTGTTGGCCGAAGAGGCCGCGCGACTCGAAGTCATGGCCCGGAGTTTCGCGCAATTCGGACGACTCCCCGACGGACCGCCAGCGGATGTGGACGTGGCCGAATTGGTCACGCGCGTCAGCCAGTCGGTCGTGCCCGAATGGCTGACGCTGTCGTTGCACTGTGCGCCGGATATTCCGCTGGTCCGCGGTTATCATGAACCGCTCGTACGCGCCGTGTCGAACATCCTGCTCAATGCCGTCGATGCATCCCCGCACGGGAGCACGGTCACCGTGACCGTCACACGAGCCGACGATCATGGGGAGGATCTGCTCATCGCCGTTCGTGACGAAGGGTGCGGCATTGCGGCCGATGTCCTACCGCACATTTTCACACCGTACGTCACGACGAAGCCCGGTGGCACAGGGCTTGGTCTCGCCATCGCCCAGCAAACGGTGCAGGCGCATGGTGGGATGGTGACCGTCGACAGTACGCTCGGCGCGGGTACCACCATGTCGATCCGTCTGCCTCTGACCACGGAGTTGCTGCATGCGTGAACAGCCGAACCCCTCACAGCCAGCGTCCCCTACTGAGGCGGCAACACCAGCCGCGCAGGCACCGCCGGCACCGACGTCGCGCCGCGGCACCATCGTGATTCAGGAGACGGGTGGACAGCCCGTGACCATCAACGTGGACCGCCGCGGCATTCACCTGCGTCAGGGGCGTGAGGTGACCACCATCCCGATCCGGGATGTCGTGCCGCGCGGACTCGTGCAGCTCTCGTGGGCGTTCGTGGCGCTTCTGGTGCTCTTCTCCATCGTCCGACCGATCACGCGTGCGGTCGTCCGCTGGATCGACCGTCGTGCCGTCGTCGATCGCGAGCAGGCGGCACTCCGGCAGGAGATGTCTACGCGTCTCGCGACGCTGGAGCGGAATCTCGACACCGCCGCCGTGGAGATCGAACGGCTGGCCGAGGCCCAGCGCTTCGCCACCCGTCTGCTGACGGAGCGCCAGCACGACGCGGTCCCTCCCGCGTCATAACCCCACCCCCATGCCGTCCGTCCTGATCATCGACGACGAACCCAACATCCGGCGCATGGTGAGTGCCCTGCTCGCGGCAGAGGGCTACGACGTCCGCGACGCCGCCGATGGGGCCACCGGGCTGCAGCTCGCGGACACCCAGGAGCCGGATATCGCCCTGGTCGACCTCATGATGCCTGGGCCGATCGATGGCCTCGGCGTCCTCGAGAAATTGCGCGAACGGCGACCAGATGTCCCCGTGGTCATGATGAGTGGGCGGGCCACGCTTGCCGATGCCGTGCGCGCCACGAAGTTGGGCGCGTTCACGTTCCTCGAGAAGCCGCTCACCCCCGAGGGGGTGCTCCTGGCCTTGGGGTCTGCGTTTGAGTTGCGGCAGGCACGACGTGCGGCCGCCGCGCTTCGAGAAGATCTCGGTTTCGCGAGCGACATGATCGGCGAGGCGCCGGCGATGCAGGCGGTACGCGCCCTGATTGCTCGCGTCGGTCCGACGGACGCCCGTGTCTTGATCACCGGCGAATCCGGGACGGGGAAGGAACTGGTGGCGGCCGCCCTGCACGCCGCCAGTCCCCGGCGCGACAAGCCATTCGTCCGCGTGAATTGCGCAGCGATCCCCCGTGATCTGGTGGAAAGCGAGATGTTCGGTCACGAGCGCGGCGCCTTCACGGGGGCGACCGAACGCCGCATCGGCCGCTTCGAACTCGCGCACACCGGGACGCTTTTCCTCGATGAAGTCGGAGATCTTGGCGCCGAGGCGCAGGCCAAGTTGCTGCGTGCGATCGAGGCTCACGAGATCGAACGCGTAGGCGGGGGCCGCCCGATCAGAATCGACGTGCGGATCCTTGCCGCGACCAACAAGGATCTGTCGCGGGCAGTGGCTGAGGGAGCGTTTCGCGAGGATCTCTTTTTTCGACTCAATGTCATCCCGATTCAATTGCCACCGCTTCGAGAGCGTCCGGGTGACGTCTCGGCGCTGGTGTGCCACTTCGCGTCGCGGTACCGCGCCCGCACGGGCATGCCGCTGATCAGTTGGAGCCCCGACGCAATCGCGGCGTTGGCGGAATACCCGTGGCCCGGCAACGTGCGCGAATTGGCGAATGTCGTGGAGCGGCTCGCGATTCTGCATGCGGGTCGCCAGATCACGCGGCGCGAACTTGCCGCGGTGTTATCGGCCCCCGTGGGTGGTGCCACGATGGAACGTGAGACAGCTCCGGCGGCCGACCTCCACGAGATGCCACTGAGCGACGCACTCGATCAGTACGAACGGCGACTCATCGTAGCCGCCTTGGCGCACAGCGATGGGAACGTGGCAGAGGCCGCGCGCCGTCTACAGACCGACCGTCCCAACCTCTATCGACGGATGCGACGCCTCGGGCTCGCCTCTGCAGCCGAATAGCCTGATGATGCGTTTCCCATTCCTGATGATCGTGGGCATGTCGATGGTAGGACTGCCAAGGGTCGTCGTCGCCCAGCGCCCCGGCAATGAGAGCACCCGGGAGCGTCGCCTCGGTACGGTCCCGCGCGACGTCGCACTCGAGGTCACGCGCATTCACAATGCGCCGTCGACGCGTCGCGTGCGTGGGGACTTCGTGGTAAGTCGAACGGACACGATCCGGAGCGCGTTGGCGGTGCTCGACGGATCGCTTCGACTGGAAGGCGTCGTCATGGGTGACGTCGTGGTCCTCAATGGCGACGTGCGACTGGTCGAGGGATCCCGACTCGATCAGTCACTGACCATCATCGGTGGGGCACTCGAGTCGCCGGATCGTCCACAGGTTGCCGGGGCCATCCGTGTGTGGGGCGCACGCTATCGCTATCGCGACCAGGGTGACACGCTGGTGGCGGAAACCGACCTGCTTGCCCGGTGGACGGACTGGTCACGGGAGAAGCCATCCGGCGGGGGTGGCGAGCTGTTTGTCACCACCGCCCATACGTACAATCGGGTGGAAGGGCTGCCGGTGCTGCTCGGTCCCCGTCTGCGCATCCGCTCGGGCTCGACCGCCGTGCGTGCGGAAGCGCTGGGGATTCTCCGTACCGGTGATGGGCTGGCATGGAATCGGGAGAACCTCGGCCATCTGGCCCATCTCGAAATTCGGCAGGGCGCCACGCGCGGACTTGCCGTCGGCGGTCGGCTGTTCGATGTCGTCGATGCCGTCGAATCGTGGCAGCTGAGTGAAGCCGAAGTGGGGCTCGCGACCTTTCTCTTCAAGCGCGACTATCGTGACTACTGGGAGCGCCACGGCGGAGAGGGATATCTCTCGCTGTTCGTCGGATCTGCCGTCGATCTCCGTGTCGGCATTGGCGAGGAACGGTGGATCACGCGGCGCGCACGCGATCCCTTCACGCTCTTTGGCAACGGCATCGGTTGGCGCTTCAACCCCGATGCCGACGAGGGGGTCGTTCAGCGATTCACGCTCGGCGGCACGATCGATACGCGATCCAACAGCTCGCAGCCGCGTGCCGGGTGGTACATCCGCGGCGAGTATGAGCGTGCGCAGGGCACGCTGACGCGACTGGCCGCCTCCACGTTCGGTATTCGCGATGTGGATGACGCGGAGGCCGAGCGCGAGCTCCGGGACCTGCAGTACGGCCGACTTCTGGTGGATGCGCGTCGCTACACGCGACTCGGCCCCGCCTCGCAACTCAATGTCCGCGCCGTCTTTGGCGGATGGATGTCGGGTGACCGGTTACCGATGCAACGGCGCCTTGCTGTCAGTGGCCTTGATGCCCTGCCGGGAACGGATTTCCGACGCGTCGATGGTGGCCCCGATGTGGGAACGTGCGCGACGGGAGACGCCGAGGTGTATCGACGGCTTGGACGACCCGCCCAGTGCGATCGCGTCGTGCTGGCCCAGGTGGAATGGCGGGGTGACTTCCGGATCTCACTCTTCGGCGATGCCGACGAACTGGGGGCGCGCCGTTGGTCGCTGAGCCGCATGCGTGCCGACGGCGTGTGGGTGCTGTTCGCGAACAGCGGGCGAGGATGGCTGGTAGGCTCCGCCACGGCCCGTCCCGCAGATCAGCGCGAGGCCACGCAGGGGCTCTGGTATCCGAACACCGGGATCCCCGCATGGGAAAGCTGGCGCACCGACGTCGGTGGCGGCTTCGATTTCGGTTCGTTCGGACTCTATGTCGCCAAGAACGTCCGGGGCGATGGTGGCGCGCCGAACGTGTACCTCCGCCTTGGACGGCGCTTCTGATCGTGCGACGGATCGGGTTTGTGGTGGTGCTGCTCACCGTGCTCCTCGGCATGGTGCTGCCGACAACGCTGCGCGCACAACTCCGACCGGAGATCGATATCCGCGTCGCGGCCACCGCCTATCCCCCGCTGATCGCCGTACGCGGCGTGCTCTCGGAAAAACCGTTCGACGAACTGCTGCGTAGCGGATTTCCGGCGCGCCTGCACGTCCGCGCGGAAACGTGGACGATTGGTCGCTACTTCGATGACGTGAAGGGGCGGGCCGAGTGGGATGTGGTCGTGCGATATGACGTGGTCGACAAGGCGTATGCGGTCGCCCGCATCGTGAACAACCGCGTCATGCCGCTCGGCACCTACACCCGCTTTGCCGACGCACGCGCCGTCATGGAGCTCCCCTACCTGCCGGAACTGCCATCGCCTCGTCGCGGCCAGAAGGCGTATGTCCTCGTCCAGGCGGAACTGCAGACCCTCGAAGTGAGTGACCTCGACGAACTGGAACGATGGCTCGCCGGCGAGGCTGGCCCGGCGGTGCGCGGAAAGCGCAGCCCGGCCAGTGCCCTCACGCGGGGATTGCGGACGCTGGCCACGCGCGTCCTCGGAGGGGAAGTGCGGAAGCTGGAAGCCCGGAGCGCGACGATCACGTTCTGATCGTCGCGCCGGACGTTAGATGGCTTCCAGCTCCTGCAAGGTTTCTTCGCCGTAAAAGGTGCGGATGTACTGCGCCTGAATCGGCGTGAGCTTGCGAACCGCCCACGCGAGATGCACGAAGTGCGGCTCCGTCGGCACATGCAGCGGCTGCATGCCGATTTCGCTCGGGAGCCGATTGGCCTTGCGGGTATTGCACGGGCTGCAGGCGGTGACCACGTTCGACCACTCGTTCGTGCCGCCACGCGACAGCGGAATGAGATGATCACGCGTGAGCGTCTCGCGCGGCTTGAGTTCGGCGGCGCGGCGGCCGCAGTACTGACACTGATACTCGTCGCGGGCAAACAGAAACGTGTTGGTGACCTGGCGCCGGAATCGACGCGGCACGTGCACATACCGCGTCAGCCGAATCACGGCCGGTCGCGGAAATTGGCGCTTCTCCGAACAGACGGGACGTCCGCGATCGGCTTCGACGATTTCAGCCTTTCCGTCGATGACCAGCCGCAGTGCCCGCCGAAGCGGCACCATGGTCAGGGGTTCGTACGAGGCATTCAGTGCGAGACATCCGGCGATCAAAGCGCCCACCCTCCGCTGAATTGCTGACGACCTGTGCCTTGGATCACCAAGGCACCGTATGCTCGGTCCCGTTATCCGTTGTGGCTCCTGCCGAGCTTCCGAAGCTTACATCGGCAAACTGTGCTGCCGCCACTGCTGCAGTCGTGCACCGACCTGACGAACGCGCGTGATCCGCTGGGCCTCTTCGCCAAGCACGCGCCCGTCCTGTACCAGCACCTGTCCGTCAACCAGCACCCACGACGCCCGCGCCCGCCCCGCCAGGACATGAACCAGCGTCACGGCGGGATCGAAGACGGGATGCGCCTCCTCGGTGATTGGAAAGGCGGCGAGATCGGCCGCCTTTCCGGGCTCCAACGTGCCGATCCGATCATGCCACCCCAGCGCGTGTGCGCCGCCACGGGTCGCCAACTCCAGGGCCTCGTGCGCGCGTAACGAATCTGGTACCCCGGAACCGAGCGCATGGCCCAACACGGCCTGCCGCGCTTCGTCGATCAGGTGCATGCGATCGTTACTCGCAACGGAATCGGTGCCCAAGCCGATCGGGATGCCGGCCGCACGCATCGCCTCCAGGGGAGCGATGCCATGCCCGAGTTTGGCGTTCGAGATGGGGCAGTGCGCGATGCGCGCCCCGGCGGACGCCATCTGCGCCAGATCGGTGGCGTCGACCTGAATGGCGTGGATACACAGCGGTGCCTCGTCCAGCACGCCCGTCGCGGCCAACAAGGCAATCGGTGAGCGCGCCTGCGGCGCCACTGGAATCCCACGGGCTCGGAGACGCTCAGCGAAGGGGCCGGCTCCCTCGCGGACGAACTGCGTTTCCGCCGGACTTTCCGCGATGTGGACGGCGATGGGGAGCCGCGCCTCGCGTGCATAGTGCGCGGTGGCGGCATAGAGCGGTGCAGACACCGTATACGGGGCATGTGGCGACACACCGGTGCGCACCAAGTCGGTGTCGTCGCGCCGCAACGCGTCGACACGGGACCGCAACTGGGCCATCGAGGCAGCGCACTGGGCTGGGTCTGGGCCGAACACCTCCACGTACCCGATCCCACGCAAGCCGAGGGCACGCATGGCATGCAGCGGCTGTGCCGAATCGGTCGTGTCGGCCACGGTGGTGATCCCGTGACGCAACGCCTCATAGCCCCCGACGAAGGACGCGTCGAGGAGATCGTCGTCGGTCAGGAGATCACGACGCACGACCGTGAGGGTGCGCAGCCAATCGCGGAAATCGAGCCCTTCGAGAAACCCGCGTAGTCCGGTGAGCTCGAGGTGCGTGTGCACATTGACGAGCCCCGGCATCAGGATCGCATCGCCGAGCGAGACCACGCGCATCGCGTGG
>JBDKIJ010000039.1:0-5186 GCA_039797155.1 Gemmatimonadota bacterium
CGGTCGCTGCGCTACGGCGCCACGCGATCGCACGTACGCGCCCTGACGGTCGTGCTGGCCGATGGATCGGTACGCGAGTTTCGTCGCCCGGCGCTCGAGAAGAACACCGTCGGTTATCCGATCGCCCACGATCCGGTCGACTGGTTCGTCGGGAGTGAGGGCACGCTGGGTGTCGTGGTCGCGGCCGAGCTCGCACTGCATCCCTTGCCACATCAGGTGTTGGGGCTCGCGATTCCGTTCAGGCGCGAAACCGATGCGTTGGCGTTCGTTGTGGCGGCGCGCGAGGCACGCGATGTCCACCCGCGGTGCCTCGAATATTTCGATCAGGGGGCGATGACCATCGCGCGCGCCGCCGAAGGCACCGCGCACTGGGCCGAGGGCGCCACCGCGATGGTGTACGTCGAGGAAACGGGTGCGCAGGAAGCCGATGAGGCGCCGCTCCCACTCGAGGCGTGGTTGTCGCTCGCCGATGCGCACGCTGCCCTCGTGGACGATATCCGGGCGTACGATGCGCCGGCTTCGCTCGCGGCCGCTCGCCACATGCGGCATGCGGTTCCCGCCACCATGAATGAACGCGGTGCGGCACGGCGTCCCTTCGGTGGGCGCAAAGTCAGCACCGATTGGGCGGTCCCGTATCGGCGTCTGGCCGACGCCCTGCATGTGGCCCATCGCCTCGCCGACGAAGCCGGCATCGATCGCGGCATCGCCTATGGTCACGCCGGCAACGGGCATCCGCACCAGAACTTCGTCGCACAGGATGCCGACGCGCTGCGCCGCATCGAACAGGTGGTGCAAGCCACGCTGCGTGAAGTGATCGCGATGGGTGGTACCGTCGCCGCCGAACATGGCATCGGTAAGCTCAAGCGTCGCTGGCTCCCCATGCAGGCCTCGGCAGATCAACTCCGCATGATGCGCGCGATCAAGCAGGAGCTTGACCCGCTCGGCATCCTCGCACCAGGAAACGTGCTGTGACCGTCGATGCCGCCGTGGATGTCCCTTTCGATTCGCCGCTGGCCTGGGTGCCCCGCTTCGCGACGGTGGTGTTCGACGTCGATTCGACACTGAGTACAATCGAAGGGATCGACTGGCTCGCCATGCGGCGGAGCCACGAGATCGCGCGCGCCTGCGCCACGCTGACCGAGCAGGCCATGGCCGGCGCGGTCCCGCTCGATGCCGTCTATGGGCAGCGATTGGCGCTGATCCGCCCCACCGCACAGGAGATCGCCCTGCTGGGGGAGGCGTATCTCGCGACGATGGTGCCGGGGATGCGCAGTCTGATTCGGCTGCTGCTGATCAAGCGGGTCCAGGTGCACCTCCTCAGCGGCGGACTCCGTCAGGCATTGCTACCGCTTGCCCGCCACCTCGGGATCGGCGAGCGGCAGGTGCACGCGGTGGAGGTTGCCGCCGACGTCGACGGCACCCTGTCGCGTCTGGAGGGCAAGCAGCCGCTGGCCACCCAGCGCGGGAAGCCGCAGACCGTCCACCAACTCGCGGCGGCCCGCCCACTCGTGATGATCGGAGATGGCTCGACCGATGCGGCCGCGCGCGGCGTCGTGGACACTTTCATTGCCTTCACGGGGGTGGTGCGGCGCCCCGCCGTCGTGGAGGTCGCGGACGCCGAGGCGGCGTCGGTCCGCGCGCTGCACCGGCTGCTCTTCGAGCCCGACCATGCGCACGAGCTGTTCACGGCCTTCTCCAACGACCCCGCCGGAGGCGACTGATGGCGTTCGGGACGTTCTTTCTCCCCGGCCCCACCGAGGTCCGCGAGGAGATTCTGGAGGCGATGTGCCAACCGATGCTCCCGCATCGTGGCGCGGCCTTCGAGGCGCTCTTCGCCAAGGTGCAGGCGGGACTCCGGCCGATCTTCCGCACGGAGCGTCCGGTCTACGTGTCGAGTTCGTCGGCGACGGGACTCATGGAGGCCGCCATCCGGTGTGCCCGCCCGGGACCGATTCTGTGCCTGGTGAATGGCGCATTCAGCGAGCGCTTCTCCGCCATCGCGGCAGCGTGTGGCCGTGAGCACGTCGTCGTTGGCGGTGCCTGGCATCAGCCGGTCCCGCTGGACCTGGTCGAGCAGGCGCTTCGTGCGGGGCATGCGGGACAGCGGTTTTCGGCGCTCACCGTGGTCCATTCGGAAACCAGCACCGGCGCCCTGACGGATCTGGAACCGCTTGCGGTGCTCGCCCATCAATTCGATTGCGCCGTGCTGGTGGATTCCGTCACCGGGCTGGGTGGCGTGCCGGTGGAGACCGACGCCTGGGCGCTCGATTTCGTGCTCACCGGATCGCAGAAGGCGCTGGCCTTACCCCCGGGGCTCGCCTTCGGCGTCGCCAGTGAACGGTTCATCCGGGAGGCCTCGCAGGCCGAGTCGCGTGGGCTCTACTTCGATCTCGTCGAATTCGAGCAGTACATCCATAAGAATCAGACCCCCAATACCCCGGCCCTTTCGCTCCTGTACGCCACCGCGCTGCAGGGAGAACGGATCGCCGAGGAAACGATCGAGGGGCGCTGGGCTCGGCACGCGGCCATGGCCGACGCGACCCACCAATGGGTCGAGGCATTGCGAGAGCGAACCGGGCAGCCGTTCTGCATCTACGCTCCCGAGGGGGCCCGGAGCACCACGGTGACCGCCATCGCGCTCCCGCCAACGCTGTCCGGCGAGGCCATTGTGAAAGCCGTGGCGGCGCGGGGGTACGTGATCGGGGGCGGGTACGGTCGGCTGAAGGCGTCCACAATCCGGATCGGACACATGGGGGACCACACCGTTGAGGGGCTGCAGCAGGTGCTCATCGCGACCTCTGATGCCATCGATACCATCCTAGAAGGATCAGTTAAGTAAAAAAAGTCTGATAGTTTTATTAATAGTCCTCGCTTACCTCGATATTTTTACTATGTTTCAGTATTAATAAAAAATACGTATTTTTCTTAATCAAAGAACGCGAGAGGTATGGGTATGGAACGCGGACCTTCCGGACGTTGGCTGAATGAGGTGGTCGGCTCCGAAATGGTACGAGCCTTTGTCCCGCACCCGCTACCGCCCAAGCCGCCCATTGATACCACCAGCGCCCTGCAGCTGGAATTCGCTGAGGCGACCAGGGCCTTGGGGGGCCTCGATGCCGTCTCCACGCTACTGCCCAACCCCCTGCTCTTCTTATACGGATACGTCCGGAAGGAGGCCGTGCTGTCATCCCAGATCGAAGGGACGCAATCGTCCCTCTCCGACCTGCTGACGTATGAGGTACAGGAAAGCCCCGGCGTGCCGCTGGCGGATGTCACGGAAGTCTCCAACTATGTGGCCGCCCTGGACTGGGGGCTTCTGCAGGTACGAAACGGGTTTCCGCTCTCAGGACGACTGATGCGGGGCGTGCACGCCAGACTCCTCACGAGCGGACGCGGCGCGAATCACCTCCCCGGAGAATTTCGCCGCTCCCAAAACTGGATCGGCGGAACGCGGCCGGGGAACGCAGCCTTTGTTCCGCCCCCTCCAGAGCACGTCGGCGAATGCATTTCCGCCCTTGAGCGCTTCCTGAATGATGTGCCGGAACGCATGCCCCCCCTGATCAAAGCCGCACTCGCGCATGTGCAATTCGAGACGATCCACCCGTTTCTGGATGGAAACGGACGGGTCGGCCGCCTGCTCATCACGTTGCTCCTGTGCGCCGATGGCGCGCTGCGGGAGCCGTTGCTCTACCTCTCACTCTACCTCAAACAGCACCGGGCCCGGTATTACGACCTGCTGACGCACGTACGGGAAACCGGAGACTGGGAGGCGTGGCTGTCCTTTTTTGCCAACGGCGTCTCGGAAACGGCGACTGGCGCCACGCGCACCACGGAAGAACTCGTCCGGCTCTTCGCAACCGACCGAGAGCGCATCCGCGCCGCGGGCCGACCCACTACCTCGACCCTCGCGGTCTTCGACGCCCTCTGCGCTCGCCCCATCGACAAGGCGCCGCTCCTTGCGGAACGGACCGGACTCACCCTCCCCACCGTCAACGCGGCGCTCGAACGCCTTCAGACTCTGGACATCGTCGACGAAATCACCGGGAAACGGCGCAATCGCACATATCGGTATTCGGCGTACATTCTCCGACTCAGCGAAGGTACGGAACCGCTCTGACCTCCCCCTCCCCCGGAGACGCCCATGAACCGCCGCGACTTCGTCACCAGCTCCACGCTCGCCGCCGCCGCTGCGGTTGCCGTTCCCGGCATCGCCCACGCGTCCCCGTCCACCGAGCACGCCACCCCCATGACCGACGCACCGACGACTGCCGCGCCATCGGCGGCGACCCGTAAGATCCTCATCGCCGGCGGTGGCTTCCGCACCAAGTTCATCGGCTACATGGCGCAGCTCACCGGGAAGACGCGCCCGCGGATCCTCTATCTCCCCACCGCCTCCGCCGATCGCACGGACTCGACGCTGAACTTCTATCAGGCCTGCGCGCCGCTCAATGTGGAGCCGTTTCACCAGAACATGTTCATTGCGAGCACCTCGCAGGACAAAGACTGGGATGAAGTGCTCTTCTCGGCCGACGCCATTGTCTGCTCCGGGGGCAATACGCTCAATCAGCAGGCCATCTGGAAGGCGCAGGGCATCGATGTGCTGTTGAAGCAGTGCTGGGATCGGGGCATCGTGTTGGGCGGCGCCAGCGCCGGCTCCCTCTGCTGGTTCGAGGAGGGCACCACCGACTCGCGCCCCAAGGCGCTCTCCATCGTGAAGTGCCTCGGCTTCCTCAAGGGCAGTCACTCGCCGCACTACGACGCCGAGCCCGGGCGTCGCCCCCTCTACCAGAAGCTGATCGCCAGCGGCGAGATGAAGCCGGGGTATGCCTGCGACAACGATGCCGGCCTCTACTTCGAGGGTGAGTCGATCAAGCGCGTCATCTCCACGCGTGCCGGTGCGAAGTGCTATCACGTGACCGTCGAGAACGGGAAGGCGGTAGAGCACGTGCTCGAACCCGAGCTCATCTGAGCGCACCGCCGGGCGGCACGATTCTCGAGAGGAGCAACGAAAGGCACGGGGTCTGCTGGCGAAGAAGGCCACTCCCGTTCACCTTTCCCCTTCGATGACCCTTGCCGCCCGGCGTCGGCCGTCCGTCCGCGGAATCATCCTCGATCGCTCGCTCGAGGAGCTGCCGCTTTTCCGTCTGAGTGACTCGGCAGACGATGCGCCCGTCTCGTTCACCACC
>JBDKIJ010000040.1:0-4939 GCA_039797155.1 Gemmatimonadota bacterium
CGCGACTCGCTCGTCGTGATCGCCAGCGATAGCGGCATCGTGATGGGCACGGTCAACAGCGGTGGGGCGATGCCCGCACCACGTGCGCTGTCACGCCGTGCCACAGGGCTCCGTGATGCGCGCGCCCTGACCTGGCTCTCGCCATCGGAGCCCGCTAGCGCGCGCGTCCTGCTGGGCACCGCCACCGCGATGTGGGATGTGCCATTGGCCGGCGGAGTATCACGTCGCGTGACAGGTGGTGGCGCCATGATCCTCGCAACCTCCGAAGGCCCTGCGCCAGCGGTGGTCAGCGCCAATGGACGCTATCTGCGTCGGCACGATGCAGGCACCGCCATGATTCGCGACTCCGTCGACATGGGAGCCACGATTCGCGCGGTGCAATGGGACGCGGTCGCCGAGCACTGGTGGGTGGCCACCGACTCGGCGTTGATTGGCACCGGCGCGTCCACGGCGCGTCCCATCATTCAGCTCGATGCCGGGGCATCCGTGCGCGCCATTTCCACGTCGGCTGCGTGGATCGTGGTGGCGAGTGGTGAGAATGGGGTGCGAGCCTGGGCACGCCAGAGCCTCCGCGCGGGCGGCGTGATCACGCCGCAGGCGCTGCAGGGAGAACCGCGGTTTGCCTACGACGTCGCGTTCCATCGTGACACGTTGTACGTCGCCGGCGGGGTGGATGGCGTCGTTCTTGTCGCGCTCGATCCGGCCCCGCGAGTGTTGGGTTCCACGCGACAGGGCGGATTTGCGACGCTGCTGCGCTCGGCGCCTGACGGCATGTGGGTGGGCGATCGGGGGTCGCGTGCCCTGATTCGCATCCGTTAAGGACACATTGAGCAGGCGTTGAATGCGAACGCGGCCCGATCATCACTGATCGGGCCGCGTTGCGGGCTCTTTGGGAGCGCGTGACTTACCGACCGCGAATTGACGGCGGCAGGTTGGCCTGCATGATGATGCCGGCACCCATGCGTTCCTTCGCCATTGCCTTGTTCTGCAGCGTGACGTTGACCCAGCCATATTCCTTGAGCGGACGGGTGGCCGGTCCGAGCTTGGCCTTCCCAGACAGCGTATCGAGTTTGACGCGCTGATTCATCGCCGGGATGACATTGTTCACCGACAAGGCGTTGTCCGTATCGGCGTTGAAGAACGACGCGCGCTGCGGTGCGGGCCCTGTACGCTCACCGAGATAGAGCGTATCGATCGGACGGTTGGACAGCGAGTCGACCTTCACCGCCCACATCGTGTATACGTAACCGCGGGGCGGCTTGAAGTAGTTCGAATCGATTGCCACGACGACACCTTCCCGCAGCTCGAGACGGCCACGCGGCGTGATCGCCGGGACCGCCGTGGTTGAGAACACGTACTGCTCCGTCGTACGCGCGGCGAAGTTGCCAAACCGGATCGCCGTCTGGCTGGCCGACGCTTCCGAGAACCGCCCCCAGATGCTGCGTACCGAGCCTGGCACATTGCCGACGGTACCGGTCTCGGTGGAAACGATGATCGCACCAATCGAGTCCGTCGCCACGAGCCCCGCCTGCCCAGCACGGAAGGCGCGGTAGCGCACCGTCATGTTGGCGCCACCATTCGAGAAGCCGTTCACCCTCGCCGCGGCAATCGTGCGCGGCGTGACGACCACGTCGCCGGCGGCGTTTTGGGTGGTGTCCACACGCGAGATGATGAGGTCACCAGTCAGGCGATAGAACTTGGTAGCCGAGTCATTGGCCGCCCACACCACATACTGCGAACCGGGTGCCAGCGTGTCCGGCGTGGTCAGCGTGACGACGATGGAATCGTTCGCGGCATTGGCCGAGCCAAGGCGCCCCGCCACTGGAAACCGGATGATTCCGCGCGGCACGTTGCTGGCCGCGGGCTTGGCGAGCAGCACGCCGTAGCCAAAGCCACCACCCGGCGCCGAGGTGATCGATCGCGTGTCTTCGCACGCGGTGAGCACTGCTGATACTGCAATAAGCCCGATGAAAGAATTCCGCATGGTGCGCATATCAGTTGCCCGCCCCCGGCACGTACCGGAATCCGAGGGTGATGGCCGTGTTGAGCGCCGTGCTCTTGGCCGCCGGAACCACCGGGAAATCTTCCGCGAACCACCGATTCGGCCAGCGCCCGTCGGACGGATCCAGCTTCGCGCGCTGATAATCCTGCAGCTGGATGGCACGAGCATCGATCTGCATGCCGTACTTATCGCTGAATTGAACGTTGACCCCCACGCCACCAGTGAACGACATACCGCTCATATTGCGCGCCTTGTCGTTGGTCTGCGCGTCCATGATCAGCACGTAGGAGCCCACACCGGCCACCGCGTACGGCGACAACTTGCCGGGGATACGCGCGGTGGCCATCGCCGACAGGTTCAGCGTGTTCACCGGTTGACCGAGCTGCTGGTAATAAATGGTATCACCACCGGCGACGGCCGGATTGCCGAAACGCAGGCGCTGCACGAAGTCCTCACGATGCGTATTGCCACGCCCGATATCCAACGCGGTGCCGATGCCGAAGTACTTGTTGATCGCGTACTCGGCGTCGAGGCCGATGAGGCCAGCCATGTCGAGGCTGGAGGCCCGTTCCGGGGAGAGCGCGCCGAGGCGGGTGACCACGGCGAACTTCTTCGTCGCGACCTGCGCCTGCGCCGTGCCCGCGACCAGTGACGCCGCCGCCGCGAGGGAGGCCAGCATGTATGCCGCGCGCTTCATCGACCCACCTCGAAGCTGAAGATCTGGATGTTCTGGAGCGCGCCCGCATTCTGATACGAGTAATCAAAGCGGATGTTGCGCCCCTTCACCGGGAGGCGGAGACCGAAGCCACCTGCGAGTCCGTAGGTGGTCGATGACGCACCGATCCACCGGTCATCCCCGTAGAAGCGCTTGCCACCGCGCACATAGACGAGATTCTTGAAGCCGTACTCGGCCCCCACGCCGTACTGCGTGGAGTAGTCGGTCGCGTCGCTCACCGACAGCTCGGCATTCAAGGTGTGCTTGCCGCCGGCGCCACCGAAAAGCGAGTTGGAGGAGCCGAGCAGATCCGATCCGACCGACAGGCGGAACTCCACGGGGATTTCCGTCTCCCGCGTGTAGAACTCCACGCGACGGTTTTCGCGAAGCTGCGAACCGTCTGACGTGCTGATGAAGCGGGTGATCAGCGCCCCGCTGGCGCGCGACTGGCCGCCCACGTTCTGAATCGCGCCGCCGATCATCAGGCCGTACAGACCGGTATTGAACTGCGTTCCGATGTCCGCCGCGATCCAGCTCGTACTGACGTCGGTGATCCCTTCGTTGATGTACTTGACCTGACCACCCACCGAGAGTCGATCGGTAATGCGCTTGGCATACCCGGCCGCGAGCGCCGTCGACGTCCACTGGAACTGGGTCCCACCAAGGCGCTCACCGAAGGGATTCGACTCGGTGGTGCGGAGCATGTCACCGGAGGAGAGCGTGTTCAGGCTGATGCCGACGACGCCACCGATGAGTGGTATGGAGGCCGCAGCATAGGTCTGTCCAAGTCCCAGATCACCGTACAGGCTCTGGCGACCAGCGGAGAGTTCGAACCCTTCCGATGTCGCCGCACCAGCCGGATTCCAGTACCAGGCGGTTGGGCCATTCACGGTGCTGCCGATGGAGCCGGCCATGGCTCCACCGCGCGCCCCGATCCCGATATGGAGAAAATTCGCGCCGCGCGTACCCTGACGGTTCGGCGTGTCCTGCGGCGTCGGGAGCAGCCCCCCAGGCCCTTGGGCGGCCAATGGCGCGCCCAGGAGCAGGGTGGCGGCGCCAAGCGCCTTGATCATGCGAGAGGTTTGCATCGCCACTCCGTTAGCGGATGATCACGAACTTGCCGCTCTGCGTCTGGTTGCCGCCGCTCTTGCCGGTGGCCGTCAGGACGTAGAGGTAGAGACCCGAGCCCAGCTCGAGCCCCTCGCGCGTGCGCAGGTTGTACAGCAGGTCACCGTACGGGGCATCGTTCCCCGACCGCTGCAGGTCACTCCCCGTCCATTTGATCTCCTGCAGGAATTGGCCGGAGACCGAGAAGATACGGAGCGTACCCTCGGCGGGAACGTTCGTGAAGGTGATGTTCGGCGTTGTCGAATTGTTCGCCGAATTCATCACGTCGTTGTTCGAGCGGACGAGATACGGATTCGGCACCACATTGACGCGCTTCAGATCGGCCTTGGTCACCGCGTTCGCCGTGGTGAACGGCGTCGCCGCGAAGCGCACGACCGACTTCGGCTCGAAGACGCGGGTGAGCTCGAACACCTGCTTCCAGCCGTTCTGCACCGGCAGATAGCCGCCGGCCAGCGACTCGGAGGTCTGATTGCCCGGCGTGGTCGCACCACGCGAGAGCAGGACCAACGGGTTACAGGTGTTCACATCGACCGCCGGGCGGCTCAGCCCCGTGGTGGCACACTGTACCGAGATGCGGGCGCCAACCGAGTCCTTCTGGATCAGGATTGGCGATTGCACCGAGGCCCCATCGATCGTTTCCGTGCGCACCACCGTGAAGGCGGTCGCGCCGGTACCAACCGTGGAATCGCGTTGGATGTTGTGGAGCAGGATCAACGTGTCACCGGGCAGCCACACCGAATCGGGTACGCTCACACGCACCGTATCGACACCCGATCCGAGGAGACGGGTGTTCCCCTGCGTGGCAGGTCGCGGCAGTGCGGCAAGACGCACCGGGAACGACTGTCCCTCGCTGCTGGTGAAGTTCACCGTGAACGGCACGCGGGCACGGCGGAGCGGGCGACCCACCAGCGCCGCATCGGCCGCCGACGTCGAGGTCACCGTCGTGGCCTTCGCGATCGCCTCGGTCAGCGACGACGCGACCGTCCCCGCCAAATCCGCGACCGGATCGAGACGGAACGGGGCCTTCGGACCCCACGGGTCCGTCTGCCACGTGACTTCGTAGCGACCGCCACGCACCGGGCGGTTGGCTGCCG
>JBDKIJ010000041.1:0-7688 GCA_039797155.1 Gemmatimonadota bacterium
TCGCGATCGCAGCCGCGCACCATCCCTGACAGTCGAGGAAGACGCGGAGCGCCTGCTTCATCACCGTGTCGGGGAGCGCCTCGGCGGCGGTCGCCGCCGGACGCGCCATGCCGCCTGGGCCTCGCGGGGGTCCGCCCTGAGCTTCGAGAGACGGTGCAGCGATGAGCAGGGCACCGGCGGCGGCAATACGAATAGCGCGGGGAATGGCGCGCATAGGAAATCGGCTGAGAGGTGATCCAAGCGAACCGGCGGGCAGCATCACTTTGGATGCCGCCCGCCGGACTCAGCCTTGAAATCTCACCACTGGGACGATGTTTATCAACTGCATATAACGTAAAGTCATATCCTGCAACAGTTTACACTTTATTTAACGAGCGAATCCGGGGCGGACGGTGCCTGAGGCGGGACCACTGGGCGACCGTCTCGACGGAGCATCATCGGACCCTGCGGTCCACCCGAGGGGCCGTCAGGACCGCGAATGATGCGCTCCTCAATCACGCGCTGCTCCCCGCCCGGACCTTCCATCACGCGGCGGCGGACCTGGGGACCCTGAAAGCCGGCGCCGAATCCCGGCTGGGGCCCACGACCGCGGAAGGCTGGGCCACCAGTGCGGCGGGATCCCATCGCCCGATTGCGGATCGCCTTTCGGGCGCGGCTCGCCAGCTGCTGCCGCATTCCATCCAACTTGGTCTTCTGCGCCGACGTCAACACCGCACGAGCATCCTGTCGAGCCTTGAGCCCCGTGAGCATCTGCTCGGTGCGCAGCCGGCTCATCTTGTCGAGGGCGGCCCGTGCGGCCGTGAGATTGCCGTCCCCCTGCGTGGCCTCCATCAGATCAGCGCGTGCACGCAACATGTCCGCAGTGTTGGGCTTCGGTGGGGCTGCGTCGCGTAACGCCTCGAGTCGCTTGACCTGATCATCGGTGAGACCGAGCTGCGCGCGAAGCCCGAGCAACATGCCCGCGGGATGCCCACGCTCCGGGCGGAACTCTCGTCCTTTGGGACCACGCCCTTGTGGACCTCGGCCTTGTGGGCCAACGCCGTCCCCACGGATCACACGTTCTTCGATGACTTCGCGACGAACGCCGGGCTGTTGCGTCCCTGGCCGCGGGGCGGAATCGCGGGGCAGACGCTGACCAGCCTGTGCATGGAGGGTGGTCGCAATCGTGGTGCCGATCACAAGTGCCGACAAGGCGAACTGCCGGAGATGCATGCGCATGAATGACTCCCATATCGAGGTGGTCGGTCGCCGGAGCTGGCGCCCGCTTCACACACTGAGACGACGAGGAATCTGATCTGTTAAGACGCGACTTGGGAGCCCATTCTCGACTCGTGCTCTTCAATGGAATCAATCAGACGATGGAGCATGCTGGCGACCACCGCCAGCGTGGAACGGCACTGCCAGATTTCAGGCGTTCGAATGGCGCCGACATCCGCGGCGACGCGCAGATGGGCAGAGGTCTCATCGAGCGAGGCCCGCGCGATGCGCAAGTAGCGCAGGAACTGCGGCCGACTATTCTGCCGCGCACCCTCGGCGATATTCGCGGGGACGGAGTTGACGGCTCGCAATAGTTGGGATCGCAGCCCAGGCGAGGCTCGGCCGTCAAGCGCCGCGGCGGCGGTATGGACATGCGCCGCGAGTAGATGCGCGGCGTCCAGCACCTTGAGGTTACGGAGATCGTTCATGCCGCACGATAGCGGCCGAGTCGGGACGGATAGGTACCAAAAAAACGCACGAACGACCATCAGAACGCAGTGGCGCAGGTCGTAATTGCGTCATCTGCGGAACGCGCTGTTCGCGAATGCGTTGATCGCGAATGCGTTGTTGCAGCGAACGTCTCTTCACGTTACGTCGTTTCACGAAACGTCGGTACACTTTACGTGGTTGACACCTTGCGTTGGTATACCTTGCGTTTCACCACGTGGTTACGCGTCGTAAAAAGCGGTAACCACGTCTAACCACGCCTTGAAACGCAAGGTGTGAACCACGCAAGGTACACCTACGCAAGGTACAACGACGTTCCATGAAACCACGTGACTTGAAACGACGTCAGCGCCAACCACGAAACCGCACACGACGTCACCCGTCGACCGCGCTACACTCCCACAGCCCCTACGCCCACAGCTTGCGGGTAACCGAGATCAGCACCGCGCCGCTGACCGTACATATCCCCGTCAACAGCCACGCCATTGCCGTCCGCGTCGGATCCCCGGCCGCATACAGGAAGTTTCCGATGGCGAACAACGACGACCAGATCACCACGCACCCCGCCACCCACCCGACCAGCGACGCGCCCACGCGATTTTCCTCCGCTACCTCCGCCTCCGATACCCCCGCTTCGCGGCGCCAGGCCGTCCACCCCGGGCCGGCCGGCTTCACCTTCTGAACGAACGCCACCAGCGTCTCGCGCGATGTCTGCGGCCCCACGAATGCCGTCACCAACCACGCCAGCGTGGTGATCCCCACCTGCACGATGGTCGTCACCGCAAAGTCGGCGTCCGGCATCAACTTCGGCACCGCCAAGGACGTGATCAGCGACATGACCATCGCGACGATCTCGCACCACGCCGACACCCGCCACCAGAACCAGCGCGCGATGTAAAGCAGCCCCGTACCGGCGCCGATCGACAACAGCACCTGGAATGCCTGCTGCGCCGACGTCATCGTCAGACTGAGCAGCGCCGCCACCACATAGAGCAGCAGCGTCGACATCCGCCCGGCATTGACGTAATGCGACTCGGGCGCACTCGTGCGAATGAAGCGGCGGTAGAAGTCATGCACCAGATACGACGATCCCCAATTCAGATGCGTCAGGATCGTCGACGAGTTCGCCGCGATCAGTCCGCCGATCATGAGGCCGACGAAGCCGACCGGCAGGAACTTGAGCATCGCGGGAAATGCCGAGTCGTGGCCGATGAGCGCCGGATCCGCCGCGGGGAATGCAGCCTTGATCGACGCGAGGTCCGGATACACGATGATCGAGCAGAGCGCCGTGATGATCCACGGCCACGGCCGCAGCACGTAGTGCGCGATGTTGAAGAACAGCGTCCCGCCCAGTGAATCTTTTTCGGACTTCGACGCGAGCATGCGCTGCGCGATGTAGGAGCCACCGCCCGGCTCCGCGCCCGGATACCAATTCGCCCACCAACTGATCGCGATCGGCAGGATGAAGATCATCAGGGCGAGGTCCGACATGCCAAAATTCGGCAGCATGTCGAGGATCGGCTGCCCGGACCCATCAGACGGCGTCATCACCGGCTGTTCGCCCGTCGACGTCACCTGCTGCGTGGCCAGCGTCTCCACGAGGCGCTGCAATCCCGTCATCGCACTCGGATCATTCGCCAGGCGCCGCCCCACTTCAACCAGTGAGAACCACGCCGCGGCAAACACCGCGGTCATCTTGATGAAGAACTGGATCATGTCGATGACAAGCACCCCCCACAGTCCGGAGTGCGCCGCAAACACCACATTGAGCACCCCGGTGAGCAGGATCGTCTGCCACGCCGGCATGCCGAAGAGGATGTTGGCGATCTTGCACGCGGCCAGTGTCACCATCCCCATGATGAAGCAGTTGAAGAAGAGGCCGAGGTATACCGCGCGGAATCCGCGCACGAGCGACGCCTCCTTCCCGGAGTAGCGCAGCTCGTAGAACTCGAGGTCCGTCAGCACGCCGGATCGCCGCCACAGGCGCGCAAAGAAGAACACCGTCGCGACGCCGGTCAGCACGAACGCCCACCACTGCCAGTTGCCAGCCACCCCATACCGGCGTACCTGCTCCGTCACCCAGTTGGGCGTATCCGAGGAAAACGTGGTGGCGACCATCGATAACCCGGCCAGCCACCAGGGGACCGAGCGGCCGGACGCAAAGAACTCGGTGGTGTTCTCGCCTGAGCGCTTTGCCAGAAAGAGCGCGGGGACAAAGCAGACGAGAATGGAGGCGGCAACGATGACCCAGTCGATCCAGGAGATGTTCATCGACAGTCGGATGGCAGTGAGACAACGGCGATAGATGGCGGGAAGCTGTCGACGGGAACACGACAGGGCAATGACTGCCCGTTAGGCCGGATCAATGCGGCCCGGCCGATCCCGGCGACGGCCGTACCACACCACGGAGGAAATCGAGCCGCATCTCCACCCACCCGCCCACCTGCGCATATCGTACGCGTACCCGGTGTGCGCCCCCGTCGATCACCGCATATGCCGGCGTCGTCTCATGCGGTGTCCAGTGATCGATCACGAGACGCTCGTCCACCCAGACCTGCATGGCATCGTCACTCAGCGTGCGGAGCGTATGGCGACCGGGTGGCAACACGACCTCGCTCGTGGCCTCCATGACAAACCGAGATGGCGGAAAGGCCGCGTCGCGGGGCCGTGACCAGAACCAGTCCAACCGCGAGGCCTCCCGAGTAAACAGCGGCGTCCGCGTGAGCAATCGCGCCAAGGCCTCCGGCGCCTTCCACGGATCGGTGCTATCCGCGTACGCCCAGACGCGCTGCGCCCAGCGCTGCCTCGGCTCGAAGCGCGTGTAGGCAAAACGTACCGGCTCGCCTGCCCGCGTCCGGGCGCCGCGCGGTGAGACGGTGCCGACCCCGCGGTACTCGAGCTCGATGCGCCAGTCGCCGTGTCGTGCCGAGTCAGGGGTGACGATCAGCGTGTCCCCGGTGCGGCCACGCGACGCGGAGAGTGCGGCGACACCGTCACGCGCCACCACACGCCACGTGCCGCGCGGTCCGAGCACAGCCAGCCGCAATGGGACCGCGCGCGTACTGTCCACCGGCCACAACTTCGGCGACAGCCCATCGAACGGCCCCCATGCATCGACCACAATGGCGCTCCGCGGCGCCGAGGCATGCGCAGAGATCGGCCAGCGCCGCGGCGCTTCAGGAATTGTAGGTGTCCGCCACCACGCGGTGGTCGGAATCTGGCGGATTGGATCGCACACGACCGCCGCCGAATCTACAGACCAGACCACGTTGCGACTGGAGTCCATCCCGGTGGTACTCGCCACACGCCACCGCTCACGCACCCCCACAAACTGGTTCTCGACCACGCGCCAATCGCGACTGCGCGTGTCCCGGTGCTTGGGGTACCCCCAATCACTCGGCTCGATGCTGTCGCCCCACAAGCGAATGGCCAGCGTATCGCCGGTGAATCGATTGCCACCGACGAGATTGTCCTGTCCATGCTCCACCGCGATGGCGATGCGGTTGTTGGCGAAGCAATTCCCCACGATGCGCGAGGTGTAGCTGTATCCACCCCACAGACCATGCGTACTCCCCTCGACACGATTGCCGATGAAGTCGTTCCGGCTGAACGTCGCCTCCATCCCGTTCGTCGGCGCAAAGCTGAAATCATTCGCGAGAAACAGGTTGTCGTTCGACCCGCCCTGCCCCGTGTCCATCGTTTGCTGCCCGGCCCAGAGAAACAGCCCGTCGCCCGAATGGGTCATGCTGTTATAGGCGACCACATTGTGCGCACACTGCTCGAACATCAGCAGGGCGGCCGAGTCCTGACCACGGGCAAAGAATCCGTGTGAATAGCCACGCACCGCATAATCGACACGGTTCCCGACGATCGTGTGCCAGCTCGAACGGTACATGCCGATACCGAGCCCGCTGTTGTACGAGAAATCATTCTCGCGAATGGTGAGCGAATCGCTATGCGAGAGCAGCAGCCCATTCATGGACTGCCGAACCGTCACCCGCTGCACCGAACCGCCCGTCACCCCGCGCAGATAGACGCCGGCGCCGAAGCGGAGCCATTCGTCCTGCTCGTTCTTGTGGTACGACAACCAATCATTCAGGCTCTCATGCTCCACGACACTGAACAGCCTCGGCTTCCATCCATAACTCAAGTCCAGTGCGTCGAGCCTCAGCCCGCGCACCGAGTTCGCCCGGATTCCGAAGCGGTAGCCGTGCGCCGTCAGCCCATGCACGCGCACGTTGCGTCCTCCATCAATGCGGACCGCTGTACCGACCGCTGCGTCCGGCGCGCTGTCGGCCGGCTGCCCAATCAAGGTGACGCCGCGAAAATCGACCGTGATGTCGTTGCCGCGGATCGTGATGAGCGCCGAATCATTCGACACCGGGGCCCGTAACGCATACCGCCCAGGGGCAATGCGTACGGAGCGCGTGATGACCATCCCCGCTACGGGTCTCACCACAGGCAGGGAACGGCGTACCGATGAACCGGTCGCTTGCGCAGAACACGAACGGGGGATCACGATCATCCAGAGCGCCATCCACAGCAGACACCAGGCAGCGATTCCCTTCGCGGCTCGTACGGCCCGTGCTCGGGCACTCAGATCCATCGACGTACCCTCGCGCAGTACGCGCCATACTCCACCGGGAAGCGCTCCAGGAGATGGCGTTCTTCGCGATGAATGACCTGGGTGGTGATGATCAGCAACGCCACCGGCAGCAGCAGGAGCGCCCAGGTCGAGGCGAGCATGACGCTGAGTCCCAAATGAAACGCCGTCATGCCCACATACATCGGATTACGCGTGAACCGATAGACGCCATGGTCTACGACGCGTTTGGCAGGGCGATTCGGATAGATCGCGGTCCGAGCCCGACGGAAGGTGAGAATCCCCACATAGACGAGTACCAACCCCGCAATGGCGACGACGCCACCCAGGATTTCGGCGGCCGGATGTGAGCGCAGCCATCCCAGTGGGGCTATCCGATCGAGGAGCAGACCAGCACCGATCGCCAACACGTACGCCAGCGGCGGCGGAAATTTCACATCCGGGCCCCGATCATGCGGATCGCGCGTCGGGGGTGACGACCCGTCGGAATCGGGGAGCGGTCCGTTGGACGACAACGTCTCGGTCATGCCGTCAAGTGTGCACCGCGGGACCACCGGCAGCCAGTCGTGACCGAACCGCGACGCGCTCGACACCAGCTGGGCTCGCGCTTTGTCGTTCGGGACGTAGCATCTAGGCATGGACCGTCGCCTCTTTCTTTCCGACCTCACGCGCTATGCGGCGCTGTGCGCCACCGTCCCGAATCTGTGGCGCGTCACCACCCGCCCACACTTCGCCGACGACCCGTTTCAACTCGGCGTGGCCTCCGGGGACCCTACGCCTACGGGTGGCGTGCTCTGGACCCGGCTCTGCCCACGCCCGTTCGAGCCCGACGGCGGCATGGAAGGGCTCCGCACGGCGGTGGACTGGGAAGTGGCGCACGATGAGCGGTTCTCGCAGATCGTGCAGAAGGGACGCGCCCTCGCTGCCCCCGAGCTCGCCTTCAGCGTCCACATCGATGTCACCGGACTCGAGCCGAATCGGTGGTATTTCTATCGCTTCATGAGTGGAGGGGCCACGAGCCCGGTTGGCCGTTTCCGCACCACGCCACCGGACGGCAGCCTCGACGCACTGCATTTCGCGTTCATGTCCTGCCAGCGGTGGGATCAGGGGCTCTTCACCGCGTACGATCATCTCGCGAAGGAAGAACGCCTCGACCTCGCCATCCACCTCGGCGATTACATCTACGAAGGCGCGAGTCCATCTACCGCACTCCGCAAGCACCACGGCCTCGAGATCCGGACGCTCGATGACTATCGCCGTCGCTACGCCCAGTACAAGAGCGACCCGCTGCTGCAGGCGGCCCACGCGCGCTGCCCCTGGCTCGTGACGTGGGATGATCACGAGGTCGACAACAACTACGCCGGCGGACACGGCGAAAATC
>JBDKIJ010000042.1:0-10911 GCA_039797155.1 Gemmatimonadota bacterium
AGTCCGTGATCCTCGATCACAACCGCAAGCCGCGCAACTTCGGCGAGCTGGCGGGGGCGACGCATCATGGCGATGGCAAGAATCCCCTCTGCGGTGACGAGGTCCATGTGGCCCTCACGATAGAGGGGGACACCATTACCGATGTGAAGTTCACGGGACACGGCTGTGCCATTTCGAAGGCGTCCGCGTCACTCATGACTGCCGCAGTCAAGGGCAAATCGGTGGCTGAGGCCGATGCACTGTTCGAGCGGTTTCATGCGCTGGTGCTCGGGCAGGACGCCGGCGGCGGGAAGGATCTCGGCCAACTGGTGGTCTTCTCGGGCGTGTCACGCTTCCCGGTCCGCGTGAAGTGTGCCTCCCTGTCGTGGCATACGCTCAAGGCCGCACTGGCAGCGGGGCCGGATACGCCACCGCCCCCGGTGAGCACCGAATGAATCGCCCAGTGCGACTCGCGGCACTCCATGACGTGGAACCCGGCGTCCCCCTCGGCGTACAGCTCGAGGATGGACGCCGCCTCTGTCTGGTGCGCGATGGTGACGCCGTCTTCGCCGTGGACGACCGCTGTCCCCATCGCGACTTTGCATTGTCGGGCGGCGACGTCATTGCGCCGTGTATCCTCGAATGTCCGTGGCACGGTGCGCAGTTCGACGTGCGCACCGGCGCGGTCCTGCAAGGGCCGGCCACGGACGCGTTGACGACTCACGCCGTGCGGGTATCCGACGGCGACATCTATCTGGACTGATGGAATCGGTGCTTGCCCCACTCGCTCCGCGAGCTGACTTCCCGCTGCTGGCCAACCATCCATCGCTGCACTACCTCGACTCGGCCGCTACGGCGCAAAAGCCGCGCGTCGTCCTCGACGCGATGCGCGCGTTCTACGAGGAAGCGAACGCCAATCCGCATCGGGGGGCCTACGCCCTCTCCGCGGAGGCCACCGACCGATATCACGCCGCACGTGCCACCATCGCGCGCTTTGTCGGCGTGCGCGATGCCGCCTGCCTGCTCTTCACGCGTGGTACGACCGAATCGATGAATCTGGTGGCATCTACCTGGGGGCGCGCGAACGTCCAGGCGGGCGATGAGATCGTTATCACGGCGCTCGAGCATCATGCCAACTTCGTTCCATGGCAGCAGCTGGCTCGCGCCACGAGTGCCACACTCCGCATCGTCGAGCTGACGGCGCAACAGACGATCGATCTCGACATGTTGCAGGAAGTGGTCACGGCCCGCACCAAGCTGGTGGCATTGACCCACGTGTCGAACGCCGTGGGCGCCATTACGCCGTTGGCGGACGCCGTGCGCCTCATTCGCGCGCGCTCAGCGGCCGTCATCGTGGTGGATGGCGCGCAGGCGGTGCCGCATCTGCCGGTGCACTTCGATGCATTGGACGTGGACTTCTACGCCTTCAGTGGGCACAAGCTGCTGGGGCCGATGGGAATCGGCTGCCTGATCGGTCGGCGGGCCATGCTCGAGCAGATGCCGCCCTACCAGTTCGGCGGGGACATGATCGAGTGGGTGCGTGATGACGACAGCACGTGGAATGTGTTGCCGCACAAGTTCGAAGCTGGAACGCCGAATGCAGCCGATGCGATCGGATTGGCGGCTGCCGTGCGCTATCTCGAGGCGCTCGGTATGGACGCCGTGCGTGCGCACGAAGTAGCGCTGCTGGAGGCGGTCGATGCCCGCGTGCGAGCACTCCCTGGCGTCGCGGTATACGGGCCACCAGCCGCCGAGCGCAGTGGGGTGCTGAGTTTCACGATGAACGATGTGCACCCGCACGACCTCGCCACGATCCTCGACCAGCACGGCGTCTGCATCCGCGCCGGGCACCACTGCACGCAGCCGCTAATGCGGCGACTTGGCGTGAGTGCTACGGCGCGAGCGAGTTTCTACGTGTACAGCGACGCGTCGGATGTGGAGGCGCTGGTGGGGGCGCTGGAGGCGGCGCGCCAGATCTTCGCGATCTGACGCGCCGCCGGGCGCTGATTACAGCGTCGCCAACCCCTCGGCCCCGATCACCGGGTTCCACGGGAGCAGTTCGTACTGTGCCAACCCCTGCTTCGTGAACGGATCGCCATCGCGGATGCGGTCGAGCGTGCCCTGCACGTCATCATCAGGGACACGAAGCACCAACCCACCACCAGTGCGGGGGTCGAAGGGCCCGGAGACCAGCAAAAGTCCCTGCTCCTTCAGGCTGCGCAGATACGCGCGGTGTTCGTCCACGGTGGGAGCGACTTCCTCAAAGGGGCGGCGATAGCGGATGATGGCGAGCGCGTACATGCGTGTGGTCAGTGACAGGTGGAAAGGAGCGCGAGCGCGTTGGCCACCGGGCGCTCGGTTTTGTCCGACGGGCGATTGAGAACGCGGACGGTGCCGTCAGCGTTGCGGAGTGCCAAGGCACTGGACCCACCACCATCGAGATTGATGGCGGAGACTGCGCCGAGTGCGCGTAGGAGTTCCCCCGTTTGGGCGGTCGTCATCCCCATGCTGTAGCCGGGCTGACGTCCGTCGATGACCGCGAGCCAGACGCGACGGCCGGAACGATCGATGCCGAGTGCGGTGCGCGGATTGAGGCCGCGGAAGCCGTCATTCCCTTCGGTGTTCACGTCGCGGACAATGGTGCTGTCCATGACGAGGATTGGTCGTCCGCCGACCGCGTCGCGAATCGACTGACGCATGGCGGTGGCGCGCGCCGAACCGAGGGCCACGGTGACCGACACCGTATCGCCACTGCGGACGGCGTCGCGGTCACGGGCCGTGAGATGTAACGCCAGCGTGTCGCCGCGGGCGACGGAATCGGCGGGGTTCCAGCTCTGCACGACAAAGCGGCCGCGCAGCGCCGGTGCCTGCGTGCGCGTGACCGGCGCGAGCGGAACCAGCGTCCAGGCCCGCCGCCGAACCACCGTATCGGGAGCGACGCCCCATCGGGCATCGAGCACGCCGTTCGTTCGCGCGGCGGGGCGATTCCAAGCGGTGAGTGCGATGGTGCCGCGCGGCGTGGTGAGTTGTCCGGTCACCTGCAGCGTGTCGAGCAGCAGACGGCCATTGTCGCCGATCCATACGATCGGCCGGAGATCCGGCCCGGAGATCAACTGATGCCGCTCAACATGCGCATTGGTAGGAACACCCGGTGGCGCAAAGAGGAAGAAATCGGCGTTCACGGCACCAACGGCCTGCGCGCTCGCGGGAAGCCCGGCCAGAAGCGCGCTCGTCGTGGTTCGTCCCACCGCGGTCGGTGCCCCCTTCACCGCCTGCAGCGCATGGCAACGCAGATCGGCCTCCAGCACGATGGCGCGCCATGGCCCGAGGTTTTGCACGATGGTGTGGACGACGGCACCGGAGGGCAGCCGTGCACTCGACACGCTGTCCGCGAATCCGGCCGGCAGGGTGAGTGCCGGCAGTGTCGCGCGTGCCGGGGTGGCGTCGCCCCGAGCAAGCGGACGGCATGCGGCGAGCAGCAGCGGGGCCGCGGCGACACCGAGACAGAGAACGTGGGAAAAACGCATGGGCGGGAAGATGCCGCTAAGTTGCGGGGATGTCAGGGGCCACGTGGTTCATTCGGGTGCATGGCACCCTGCAACGCTGGGCGGACGCCGGCTGGGCGAACAGCGTGATTGTTGGCTGGGGACTGGCCCAGGGGTGCATCGTCCCGGGGTTGGCCGATGTGTTCTTCCTGCCTCTGGCGCTCGCGCGTCCGGCATACGCCTACCGCTATGCTGTCCTGGCCGCGATTGGTACGATCGCGGGCAGCATCGCCCTGTTCGTCGTTGGCGCCGAAGCGCTGGATCTGCTTCAGGGGCCACTAGCACGGATGGTAGGGCTCACGCCGTCCTCGCTTGAGGCCTATCGCGAACGGCTGGCCACTTATGGCGCGATTGCCATCTTCGTGAGCACCATGAGCCCCCTCTCCACCAAGTTGACGAGCATTGCGTCGGGGGCGGCAGGGGTCGCCTTTGGCCCGTTCGTCCTCGCGCTGTCGCTTGGTCGATTGACACGGACTCTCGGTCTCGCCTGGCTGGTGCGTCATGGCGGTGCCGAAACGCTCGCGGCGATGGTGCAGCATGCACAGGATGCCGGGCCACGCCCTCCATCGGATACGCACGCATGACCCCGTCAGCGACCGAATTACAGGGCATCCTGACCTTCCTGCGTCGCGCCGAAAGCCTGAAGGAGATGACGCGCATCGCGTGGACCTCAAGCGGTGCACAGGAAACCGTGGCCGCACACAGCTGGCGGGTAACGCTGATGGCCATGGTCTTTGCCCGGCATTTCCCCACGCTCGACGTAGGTCACCTCCTGCGTATCTGCCTCGTGCACGACCTGGGTGAGGCGATTCGCGGCGATATCAGCGCCAAGCTGCAGGCGTCCGTTCCAAACAAGGCGGCGCAGGAGCGGGAAGACCTGCTCGAGTTGACCGCGTCGCTCCCGGACGCGGATCGTGCGATGATTCTCGCGCTGTGGGATGAATACGAACAGGCCGAGACGCTGGAAGCGCGGGTGGCCAAGGGGATCGACAAGCTCGAGACGATCCTGCAGCACAATCAGGGGGCGATGCCGACGGACTTCGACTATCGGTTCAATCTCGAGTACGGCGCGCGCTACACGGCGGATGATCCGGTACTGCAGATGATTCGGGCAGTCCTTGATGAGGAGACACGCCAGCGCGCCGATGAGGCAGACGCGCGCGTGGCCATGCATCGCGATCCATGAGCGAGCTGGGATCGTTCGCGTTCCGGACGAGTCATGCCGTAGGCAGTGCGCGACTCGGCTGGTTCACCACCCCCCATGGCGTCGTCGAGACCCCGGCATTCATGCCCGTGGGGACGCATGCCTCGGTGCGTGGGCTGGCGATGCACGAAATCGCGGACGCCGGCGCACAGATGGTGCTCGCCAACGCCTATCACCTGTATCTCCGCCCCGGCGATCAGATGGTGCGGGCGCTTGGCGGCCTGCATGCCTTTGCGCGATGGCAAGGGCCGATGCTCACCGACTCGGGCGGGTATCAGGTGTACTCCCTGTCGCGCTATCGGACCGTCACTGAAGCCGGCGTCGAGTTCCGCAGCAAGCTGGATGGCTCACGCCATCAGTACACGCCGGAAAAGGTGATGCAGATCGAGCGCAACATTGGCGCCGATATCATCATGCAACTCGACGAACTGATCGAAGGCGGATCCGATCATACGGCGTCGCGTGCAGCGATGGAGCGGAGCCTGCGATGGCTCGCCCGCTGCCGCACGGAATTCGATCGCCTGTCGCGTGATGGGCGCGCACCACTCGATGCGTTTCCCGTGCCAGACGACGCGCCGCCGCTCGCGTCGCATGATCGCGACGCCGATCTCCCCGCGCCACCGCAAGCGCTCTTTCCGATCGTGCAGGGTGGGACCTACGCCGATCTGCGTCAGGCGTCCATCGACGGGATCATGCAGACGGGGGATTGGGTCGGGATTGCCGTGGGTGGTCTCTCCGTGGGCGAAGCGAAGTCCGCGATGTACGACACCTTCGACACCTGCGCCCCACGGCTGCCATGGGATCGTCCGCGCTATCTGATGGGGGTCGGATTCCCCGATGACCTGCTGGAAGCGGTCGCCCGCGGTATGGATCTGTTCGATTGCGTAGCCCCGACACGCATGGGGCGCCACGGGACCGTCTTTACGGCCGACGGGAAGATCCAAGTGCAGAAAAGCAGTCATCGCACCGATCGTCGCCCGCTCACGGACACGTGTCCCTGTCCCGCCTGCACCCATTACGATCGGGCCTATCTGCGGCACCTGATGGTCACCGAAGAGCCACTGGGGCCGCGTCTCCTCGCCTTGCATAACCTGACCTTCCTGTTGGAGCTGATGCGAGAGGCGCGGGCGCAGCTGACGGCCGGGACGTTTCACGCGTGGCAGCAGGCGTGGCTCGAGCGTTACCGACAGCGAATCCGGGGCGCATAATTGCGCATGCCTTCCATTCGCTCCCTCGCCGTGCGTGGCACCGCACTCGTCGCGCTGCTAATCCTCGGTAGCCCGCTCACCGCGACCCGCATCGCGGCGCAGCCCCGTACCGCCGACCCCGCGGCGCGTGGCGTGCCGCTCAGCGCCTTTCCGCGCTTCGTGAAACTGGCCGACCACGTATACGGCTACGAAGAGATCCGGGCACCGGGATTCACGACCGTCAGTCTCATCGTGATCGGTCGGGATGGCGTTCTGCTCGTCGACGGACAGGGGTCACCAGCGGCCACCCAGACCCTGCTCGACCGCATCCGCACCCTCACGCCGCTTCCACTCACGTGGTATGTCGTCGGCTCGGACCATGGTGACCACACCGCCGGCAACCAGGTGCTGCCCGCGAATGTGCAATACATCGTGCACCCGAATTCGCTCGCGCAACTGCGTCGTGATTCGGCCGCCGCACCGGCAGACCGCCGGGTCATCGTGCCAACTCGAAGCATGACCGCGGATACCGAGACCATCGATCTTGGCACCACGCGCGTGGTCGTCCGCTTCCTCGGCCGAGCGCATACGGGTGGAGACCTCATGGTGCATCTGCCGAAGGAGCAGATGCTCTTTATGAGCGAGGCGTACCTGAATCGCGTATTCCCGGCGATGCGCTCCGCCTATCCATCCGAATGGGTGCGCACCATCGATGCGGCGCTGGCGTTGCCCAACGTGTCACGCTTCATCCCCGGACACGGGTTCATCGAGGAAGCCGCCGTGTCGCGGGAGGAACTCGTGACCTTCCGCAATGCGGTGACGCGCGTGATCAGCGAAGTGAAGCGATTGAAGGACAGCGGCGTCACGCTTGATCAGGCGCTCAAACAGCCCCAGTGGGGAGACATCGGCGGCTGGTTCCTGGCCGAGCAACAGGGGCCGATCGCGATCCGCCGCGTGTGGGCCGAGTTGGACGGGACGCTGAAATAGCGTCCCGTCCGGTTCCCATCGAATCAGCGGCGGCCGCGATCGAAGAGGCGTGCGAGGCCGCCGGCAAACCCGGCGGATTGCAGCGCCGGCAAGAGCACCGAGACGAGCAATAGCGCCCACCCCGGGACCTTGAAGTTGGCGCCGAGCGCGGACGCAAACGGGAGCAACCCGTCGCCGCGCACCGCCGTCACAATGAGCAGTAGCAACGCGGCGACGGCGGCAGCGAGAAACCCCACGCGGAAGGCACCGCGCCGACGGAGGCCGAGGCCGATCAGGAGCCCACCGACAGCAGCGCCCCAGATGCCGCCGACCGTCTGCGCGGCGAGTTGCAGCATGAGCGCAGAAATGAGGAACGGGAACGGCGGCATCAGCGGCTTCCTCGCGGCGACAGGGTCAGCACGGCGCGCACATCGGACGGTTGCAACTCCTTGGCCGTGTGCGGCGTCCGCACACTGTCGAGGCGTCCGTCTGCCCACAGCGGCAGCCGATCGAGATAGCGCGGACTCGCCGGATTGCCGCTCTGCCCACCCGGATACACGGCGCGAATGCGTGGCGTACCACGCAGCTCTGCGACCATGCGCCAGCTTGCGCCGAAGTTCGCGCGACGTGACGCGACCGAGGGATTGAGCGTACCGCGTCCACCATCAATGGCGAGACGTGGCGCGGAGAACCCTTCCAGGCGCAGCAGATGCATCGGACGGGCGGGCGTAGTACGTCCCCAGGTCCACGGGGTCGTCTCAGGATCGCCGAACTCGACCCGCAGGGTGTCATACGCGTCGCGCAGTGCACGCGCGAGCAGACGATCACGATCTTCGCGGATATCGGTGGTGCGACGATCGTCCCACCAGAGGCTCGCGGAATCGCTCACGAGCTGCAGCATACGGGATTCAGATGGAGTCACCGCGCGGGTGTCGGATCCGGCGGGTACGAATTCGTCCCAGAGCAGACTGGTGGCGCGGGCCATCGCCGTTTCGAAGAGGCGCGCGCCGGTGTTGTCCTTGGTATAGCGGCGGTCCCAGGCATGCAGCAGCGCCTCCGCCCGTGTCAGCGCCTGCGACGTATCGCCGGCCCGCAGGCGCGAGCGTGCTGCGGCTTCGAACGCGGGCACGAGGCGTTCGGCGCGTACGCTCCCCGGGCTCACCTGATACTGCCGCATCGCATCCGGAGTGACCGCACTGTCGGCGCGCAGCAACCGGTTGATCTGCAAGGCGCGCCAGATTTCGTAATGCGGATCCACGCCGAAGTAGAGCGGATCATACTGCGGATCAATCGGCTCCTGATTCGCCGAGGCGGGATACCCCTGCGCCGGGCGGATACTCTGCGGGAACCGATCGATGGCCCGGAATCCGATCCAGTCATTCGCGCGCGTACTGCCATCGCGAATCACCGTCCCGCGCGCACTATCGGCACGGATCGGGAAGAGTCCCGTGGAGCGAATACCGATGGTACCGGCGGTATCCGCCACGATCATGTTCTGCGCCGGGGCCTTGAAGTACAACGCCATCGTATCGAGGAATGCCGCGGCGCTCTTGGCCTGCATCCCGGCATAGAACCCCATCAGTTCTTCACCAGCTTCCAGCACCGTCCAGCGCATGGACAGCCATTCGGTGCCCTGCCGCCGCATCGGGCCACGATGCGTGTAGTACACCGTATCCGTCGCGAGGAGAGCGCCCTTCACATCGCGATACTCCTCGACACGCGTATCCACGAACGGGACGACAGCGCCATCCAGCGAGTAGCCGCGTGGTGCCTGCGCGTTATCGACGGTTTCCCGCCAGAAGTCGAGCACGTCCGTGCCCGTGTTCGTGAAGCTCCACGCGAAGGCGCGCGTGTACCCGATGGCGATCCCCGGCAGGCCGGGAATCGTGACGCCGCCGGCATCGATCGAGCCGGGCACCACGAGATGCACTTCGAACCAGATGCTGGGTAACGTCAGCTCGAGATGCGGATCGCCGGCGAGTAACGCGGTGCCGGTCGCCGTGCGCGTCGGTGCGACCGCCCAATTGTTACTGGCAAACGCGCGCGCCTGTGCCAGCTCGTGGCGTACATCCGCATTCGGATCACGATCGCGCGACCACTCAAGCGGATCGGCCAGCGTCCCCCGCGACGTCAGGGCGGCCACGAAGCGACGCGCTGCCGTGTCGGGAAGGCCGGGTGCCGGCAACGTCGCCAACGCTTCACGTGGGGCATTGCGCGGCGCAGGCTGAATCGGTTCCTGCACCGGGGAATTGGCATCAAAGATGGCGCGGGCCGCCGTCTCACCGACGAGGGCCTTGGCCTTCAGAAAATCGAGTTCGACCGGATTGTGCGCGAGCGTGTAGCCCATGCGACCCAACACATAGAGCGAGTGCACGGGCTCCCACACGCGCGGCGCCTTCTGCAGCAACTTGTATTCGATCGGATAGCGCGCGGCCGGCAACGTGGCGCGGTAGGCATTGATCCCCTCCGCATAGGCGCGGAGTACCTGTGCCATCTTCGACGCCGAGTCCATCGTGGCCCAACGCTTTTCTGCGGCACGCGGCAATCCCAACCGGCGGGTTTCCTGATCGGCCGGGAGCGCGACCGCACCGACCAGTTCGGTGAGCGTCCCTTCACCGGCGCGCGCCTGCAATTCCAGCTGGAAAAGGCGATCGCGCGCGACGACGAATCCCAGCGCCCGCACCGCATCGAGATCTGCCGTCGCAAAGATGTGCGGGACGCTGCGCTGATCGTAGCGGATATCTACGGGCCCGTTCAGCCCTGGCAGATCGGCGGCCGCATCGCGCGGCAGATCATCGAGGGTATTCGTCCAGACGCCGATCGCCGGCGAGAGCACGGCGTTGAGTGGCGGTAGGGGACCGGCGCCTCGCACGCCGACCCAGGTCGTAACGACACCGAGGGTGAGGGACGCGAGGGCGAGCGGAAGGGATCGGGCCATGAGCGGAATGGCAGAGGGGAACGCAATCTCGTGATCGGACGACAAAGCGGGTGAACCGATCGGCTCACCCGCTCCGTGCTACGCCATCAACGCGTCGATCAGGGCTGCGCCTGACGCGCGGCATTGAACGGGAACGCGCCCATGCCGGAGACATCGAGCGCCCCTTCCATGTGGTCCTTGTCCTTCATCGCGGCGACCGCGTTGATGACCAGTTCCTGACCACCCATGTTGACCGCGAAGCCGAAGAACACGGAGTCGCCCTTCACGACACCACGGATCGGTGTCGATCCCAACTCGGCCGACTCGGTGGTCCCACTGATCGAATCGCCCTTCTGCTCGATCGTCAGCGTGGACGTCCGCGCCTGATCGGGCGTGGCGATGTTCATGGTCCACTTGCCGTTCAAGTCGGCGAACAGACGCGGTGCCGCGAGGGCGACGCCAGAGGCGAAAGAGACGGCCACCACGGAAGCAAGAACGCGACGAAGCATGGTCTCGGTGGTAAAAGGAGACGGAGAGAGGTCGTCCAGACTCAGGACGGGAATCCGGAGTGATGGGAGAAAGATACGGTACCTGCCCCCCGGCTGACGAGGGACCAGACCAGTGTGCCCATGATCAGGGCCACCGCATAGCCATATGGGACATAGGCGGCCGTGATGCCACAGGCTATCGCGAGGAGGAGCGCACGACGATCGCCCCACTGGTCGCGGACCAGCCACCCAATCGCCGCGGCTTCCACCAGCAGCAAGGTGCCGAGGATCGGACCAGGCACCAGCCGTTGAAACGCGGTAGGATCGCCCACCAGAAACAGGCCGGCCCCCAGAAGCGCCGCACCATAAACGATCGCACTCCCGCCGGACCGTGCGCCAAACGCATGGTGACCGACGACACCGCCAGATCCGTGGCACACCGGGAGGCCGCCGAGTGGTGCCGCGGCCAGATTCATCAGGGCATACGTCGTACCGATCTGCTGGACGGACAGCGCCGGGCGCTCCGGGAAGAGATCCGCCACGACCTGCCGCGTCGCAAGCACGGAATTGCCAAGCGACAGGGCGATCTGCGGGAGCGCCAACAGCACGGCCGCGCGCGCGAATT
>JBDKIJ010000043.1:0-14471 GCA_039797155.1 Gemmatimonadota bacterium
AGATCGCGTGGGTACCGTTTCGCTCTGATGTCACTGCTCCTCACGGGGGCGGTCTCGTTACCGGCCCGTGGGCAAGGTGCGCCACCGACGCGTCGCGCGGCCGGTGCGTCGGCCCCGCGCGTCGTCCACGGATTTGCGGTCGACCGTCTGGCGCGCATCGATTCCATCATGGCGCGCGACCTCGCGAATGAGACCATCGCCGGCGCGGTGGTCCTTCTCATGCGGGATGGGCAGGTCGTTTACGAGCGCGCGGCGGGATGGCGGGATCGTGAGGCCCGTCGCGCCATGACGCCCGATGCCATGTTCCGGATCGCGTCGCAGACGAAAGCACTCACGAGTGCTGCGATCATGATGCTGGTCGAGGAGGGGACGCTCACCTTGGGCACGCCGGTGAGTCGGTACATCCCGTCGTTTGCCAAAACCACGGTGGCCACACGGACCGATACGGGGGTCGCGATCGTGCCGGCGCGTCGCGCCATCACGATCAAGGATCTGCTCACGCATACCGCGGGCATTTCCTACGGCATGGACGCCCATGTGGCGCCGCTGTACCAGGCCAAGGGGCTCGGCCCGGCCGCGGGGCTCGGGTGGTACACCGCCGACAAGACCGAACCGATCTGCACGACCATGGAGTCGGTGGGGACGCTCCCTTTCGTGGCGCAGCCGGGTGAGGCATGGGTGTACGGCTACAACACGGACATCCTCGGGTGCATCGTGGAGCGCGTGTCCGGCCAGTCGCTCGACGCGTTTCTGCGGACGCGCCTCACCGCGCCACTCGGCATGCGGGATACCCACTTCTTCGTGCCGACCGCGGACCGCGAACGGCTCGTGACCGTGTACGCCAGCGAGCGTGGAAAGGCCGTTCGCGCACCGGAAGGCGCGCGCGGACAGGGCCACTATCTCGACGGCCCGCGGACGAGCTTTGCGGGGGGCGCCGGGCTCGTCTCCACGGCGCGCGACTATGCGCGATTCCTGCAGATGATCGCGGATGGTGGCCGATGGAATGGTCGGCAGTTCCTGGCCCAGCACACGGTGGCGCTGATGCGCACCAATCAGGTGGGCACGCTGCATGGCACCACCGTCGGGTTCGGGCTCGGATTCGAAACCGTGGAGCAGTACGGCGCCACGGGGATGTCTTCGCCCGGCACCTTCGGTTGGGGTGGCGCCTACGGCAGCAATTACAAGGTGGATCCGGTCGAAGGCCTCATCCTGGTGATCATGATCAATCAGCTGCCGAACAGCAGCGACGTGGTCACCCGTATTCAGGCGGCGGTGTACGGCGCATTGGTAGAATCCCGCTGGCGTGTTACGCCGTAGCCGTCCCCTCCCGGCCGACTGGTCACGACCATGGCACGGGTGAGCCCCTGACCCTTTCCCATCTACTGGCCAGCGCGTAGGTCAGCCCATACTTTCGCGTGGCTCACCGTCGGCCCGCGGGCTGGGTGGAGCGCGCATTCCCACCTCCCAAAACAGACGGGCACATGTTGCCATCTCTGCTGAAACGCCTCCTGATCGCCGGATCCCTGGCGGCGCTGACGGCGTCCCCCTCCCTCGCCCAGAACACCATCACGCTGGAAGGCGCCGTCCGCGCTGACGGTGCGCCGGTCGTGGGCGCCCAGATCACGGTCACGAATGTCGACACCCGCGAAACGGCCCGAGCGGTGACTCGCAGCACCGGTGACTTCCGCCTGCTGGGGCTTTTCGCCGGCCAGTATACGGTGAATGTCCGGGCCATCGGCTACCGCCAGCGCACCGATACGGTGCAGCTGGTGATCGGTCAGCGCGCGCGCCTCGAGTTCGCACTGGAGAAGGGCGTGGCCGAACTCGACGCACAAACCGTCACGGCGGAACGCGTGAAGCAGGTCGAGGTCCAGCGCATGTCGGTGTCGGCGCCGGTCATGAAGGAAGAGATCGAGAATCTCCCCTTCAACTCGCGTGGTATCATGAACCTTGCGGGCATCGCACCCGGCATCAAGACGTATTCGGCGCAGTCCGGGCGTACGCTCCCGTCAGGTGGCGCGGCGCCGGATCTTCGTTTCTTCAACGTCTACATGGACGGCGTGGAAATGAAGTCGCTGTTCAACGGCAATATCGTCGGCCTCGGCCAGACGGGTTCGCCGCTCCCGCAGGAAGGGATCGAGCAGTTCCGGGTGTACCTCAATCCGTACGACGCGGAATTCACCCGGGCCGGTTCGTATGTGATCAGTGCGGAAAGCCGTCGCGGCACGAACGAATGGAAGGGCTCGGCGTTCGGCTTCCTGCAGAACAAGTCGATGCTGGCCAAGAACGCGTTCCAGAAGGTCGTGCCCAACTTCGGCCGTGACCAGCTCGGCTTCAACATCGCCGGCCCGCTCAAGAAGGATAAGCTGTTCCTCGCGACCAGCTACGAACTGACCAACACGGATTTCTACCTCGACGTGAATCCGACGACCGCGGCTGCCAAGACGACGTGGCCGACGGTGCAGGGGGCGTTCCTCGCGCCGAACAAGAACCACACGCTGTTCTCGCGCCTGACGTACGTGCAGAGCCCGCGCATCACGTACGACTTCATGGGCTCCACGCGATTCCTGCGCGGCGAAGGGAACTTCGGTGGCCGCGTGTCGCAGGATGCCGGCATCTCGCAGAAGTACGAGATCTACACCGCGCAGCTTCGCCAGCGGTACATCTCGAAGGGCGGCAACCTCGTGAACGAGGCCTCGCTGCAGTTCGTCGGGTGGAATCACAACGAAGCCCCGCTCAAGCCGGGGCCGCAGTTCAACTATCCGGGCGTGCAGTTCGGCACGTCGGGCTTCCCGCTGATCCTGCAGGAAAACCACTTCCGGGCAGTCAACCGCGCCACGTACAACCTCGACGGCTTCGGCGGCTCGCACGTCATCAAGGCCGGTGTTGAGCTCAGCACGGTGGGTGCCACGCAGAATCAGCCGAACAACACCAACGGCACCTTCACGTTCGCCTCGGACGATCCCAACGCATTGCCGACGGCGGCCACCATTGCCGTGGGGTTCACCGATCCGAATGGCACCTCGGATGCCATTGCCCAGGCGACCGGCTACACCACCGGCATCTACATCAACGACGAGTGGCGCATCAAGCCGAACTTCACGCTGTCGTTGGGACTCCGCCACGATGCAGAGTTCAACACGATGAACAACAGCTACACGGTTCCGTGGGCGAATGACCCGGTGCTGAAGGCGATTCCGGATCTGCAGGGCTACCTCAATGCCGGCAACCGCAAGAATCAGCTGGGCAACTTCTCGCCGCGGGTGTCGTTCTCCTGGGATCCGTTCAAGGACAACCGCACCTTCGTGCGCGGCGGGTTCGGCATCATCTACGACCGTGTCACGAGCTTCATGGGCTTCCAGGAGCGCCGCAACTCCACGTGGCGCACCTACTCGTTCGCCAATCCGGGAACCAAGGACCCGGCGGTGTTGCGTCAGCGCGTGATCGCCGGTGCCACGGCGGCGGTGGCGCCGATCCTGATGGACAACGAGATGAAGACGCCGAACTCGAAGCAGATGTCGATCGGGCTCGGTCATCAGGTCACGCCGGAGTTCGGGTTCAACATCGACTACGTGCGCCAGCACATGGACAACCTCTATGTGCAGCGCAATCCGAACTATCTCGACCGCACGGTCACGCCGGCCCGGCGCAAGCTCACGCCGTCGTACGGCGACATCCTGATCTGGGATGACATCGGCCAGTCCGACTACTCCTCGGTGCTCGTCCAGGCCACGTGGCAGCGCGGCAAGGCGCGCGTGAACCTCGGCTACACGCTCGGCTGGTATCAGGGCGACTTCGATACCGCCGCGCTGCCGAACTTCGCCTACACGTGGCTCTTCAATCGCCAGCGCACCACGGGCGACGAACGCCACCGAGTGGCGCTGTCGCACATCATTCCGCTGCCGCTCGGCTTCACGTTCTCGGGTGTGACGACGATTGCGAGCCCGCGTCCGTTCCTCTCCACTGACGGTCGCGACATCAACCTCAACAATATCCTCGGCGACGACTACCTCGGCGGGACGGCGACGTCCACCGGTATTCGCACCACGATGCCGGCAAACGAGTGGAAGAACTGGTACCGTACCGTCGACGTCCGTCTGGCGCGGCCGATCTTCAACTGGAACGGCAAGAAGGTCAGCGTGTCGGCCGAAGCGTTCAACCTGTTCAATTGGAAGAACAACCTGTCCTTCGGCGGGCAGCGCTACACGTCAACGGGCGCCGATCAGGCGACGTTCGGCGTACCCCTGTCAGCCTACGCGGCACGCATGGGTCAGGTCGGGATGCGTCTCGACTGGTAAGCCCGCGCCCTGCTCCCTGAAAGCCTTCCTCCTGTCGCCCTCGTCCGGTTCGGCACATCGCCAACGGCGGGACGCAGGGGGAAGGGTGATCAGGCGGCAGGTGGCAGGCAGCGCAAGGGAATGAAAACACACGGGGCCAGCGTCCATGACGCTGGCCCCGTGCTGCATGGTGGAGGGCACGCGTCAACGTGGCGGTCTAAGCTCCAGCACCACCCCATCCAATGGTGCCATCGTCATGGTGATAACCCGTGGCGCTTCGCCAAGGATGCCGAGCGAGCGCGTGCCGTTCAGCGTTCGTTGAACCACCTGCGTGGCGGCCGGCAGTCGATACTGTCGCCGGTCGAGCGTGATCCGCACATCGCGTGGCTCGAGGTTGATGCCGGCCAGAGCAATCGCGACGCGACCATCGGCGGATCGGAAGGCACCAGACAGTACCTCCGGTGAGGTCAGGCGCGCCTCGGTCGGCCCACCCAATCGGGCGGCATAGATCGAAATGCGCGACAGCAGCAGATCGGCGGATGGGACCTCCACTGCCGGGGGACGCAGGAACTCCCCCATCTGGAAGAACTCGCGCAGCCCGTAGCGCAGCGTCGCCAAACGGACGAGGAAGTCGATCTCGCGGGTGCGGGTCGTGAGCTGATCCGGGAAGAAGTTGGCGATCGTCGGTTGCATCCCCCACACGAACATCCGCGCCTGCTCAAGATGGAACTGCCGCACAAATCGTAGATCGAGCGGCGCCAGTGCCGTCGCGGGTCGCTTGTCGGCCGGCCACAACTCGTCGTATGGGGGCAGCGTCAGCGAACCGTACGTGCCGTATGTGAGGGCGTACGGATGATAGGCGGCTTGGAACATCGGAATGACGTCCCACCCGCTGGCGGGATCGGCGTACCGCTCCTGACTGACCTGTAACGTCAGGAACGCGTCGAGGTCGGGCATCCAGCTCTCCCCACCACCCTCGCCGGCAAAGCCCGCGGGGCGCTTCGCCGATGTGGTGCGCAGCGCTTTCGCCAGCTCACGGAAGCCATCCATCCAATACGTGCCGCCACCGACCGGATGCCCTTTCCCGGCGCCCCAATCGACGAGGCTGAGCACGGCCTGATCCATGTAGATGCCGTCGAGGCCATACTGATTGAGGACGGTATCCGCGATGCCGACGTACTTGTTGCGCCAGAAGGCCGTCGCGGGATTCATCGTCGCACAGGGGAGCGGGTTGAAGACATTGTAGGTCTCCAAGCGAATGGATCCATCCCGCTCGCGCACCGCCCATTGCTCGGCCCCTTCGCGAGTCCAGCTCGGCGTGTTGGTACACCAGAGCCGCTGGTTCATGTACACGATCGCGTGCAGGCCGCGCTCCTGCGCTGTACGCACGGCGTTCACGAAGGGCTCAGCGCCCTCCCGCGGCGGCAGATACTCGGGGAAGCTGGTGTCGTAGGGGCCATTGTGCCACCAGTGCCAGAACACGCTCACCGGGAGCTTGGCGTACGCCTGCAGTTGTGCGGCCGGTTCAAGGACCGACTCGGAGCGGCCCCGATTCCATTCCCAGAGCGCCGTGTTGCGCATCCACGATGGTGTGGTCCCGCGCCGCAGCCGACTGTCGCGTGCCCAGTATTGTCGTGTCCCCCACTGTCGGTACCGCTCGACGGCGGAGAGCCAATCACCGGGGACGATACCGATGATCGCTGCATACGATGGGGCATAACTCGGATGCTGTCCGGGATCGCCGAGGAGATGCGTCACGGTGTAGCCCGCGCGTTCTTCGCTCTCGCCCTGGAGGACGAAGTGTTTGCGGTAGGCCGCCGTATCATCGGCGGCGAAATACAGGCCGCCGCGCGAGGCACTCGAGAGTGCCATCATCTGCATCGACAGTGCGCCCGGATAGACGAATTCGTGGCGGCGCGGCGCCCCGCTGGCGGTGCGCATCAGCCGTTGCGGGTCACGCGCACGCTGGCCCATCCAGGAGGGGACCGCCAACGCGTCGCCGGGCTCGATGCGAATGCCGGAGAGCCGCGGATAGTCGAGCCGCTCCACGCGTGTGGCACCCAGATTCGCCAGGTGAATGCGCCACGCCGTCGTACTATCGCTCCGCAGCGTCACCGTCGCTCGCACGGCGAGCTGGGGGAGCACCGTCCCGGTAAAGCCGCTCCACTGCAATTCGATTCCGCGGGCAGTGCGTTGCGATCGAAAACGCGTCGCTTGTGACGCCGTGATCGTGGTGGTGACCGGCTTCGACGTCCCGTCGACAATATGAATCGCGAACAAGCCGATCGAATCGTCCGGAATGCCCGCCCGTTGCCGACCGGTACCATCCTTCAGCGCGATGATGTGGCCATCGCGATCCGACAGCGTGAGCGCGAGGCCGGCATGACGGAGCGTGAGCGGCTCCCGTGTGGGGCGGGGCAGCGGTCCTGGCGGCTGCTGCGCCGACAGCACCGATGAGGGAGCGCCAAGCGCTCCGAGGCATAACGCCGCGCCCAGCGCGGCAACGGGATGGCGGCCGCGCGGGCGTGGCATGTTCACCTTAGCGGTAGATGAGGTACGGCTTGACCATCGTCTCGAACCGCTTCGCATCCGCGTTCCACTGTGTGATCAGCGCATCCACGGTGCCTTCGTCCACCGCCTTCGTCAGTTGATCCGTTCCAGCGAGCCGGTCGATCCCCTTGATGCGCCCGGCCGCATTGACGGTCGGTTCGCGCCACCCGAATTCCTTCGGGTGGGCCGCCTTGAAGGCGCGCAGCATGCGGATCCCCAGTTCGACGGGACGGACCGCATTCCGCTCGGTCACCGACACCTTGATCATTGGAATCGTCTTGCCACCGAACTTGTACCCAGGCTCGATGGTACGCGTGGCGGTGTCGAAGCGCACACCCGGGAGCTTGAGCGCATTGAGTGACGCGGCCACCGCGACGTTGTCCGTCAGATAGTCGGCGCCGATCAGTTGGAACGGGGCATCCGTGCCGCGCCCCTCGGTCGCGTTCGTCCCTTCGAAGAACACGGTGCCGGGATAGAGCAGTTCGGCGTCGAGCGTGCGGAGATTCGGTGAGGGGTTGAGGCGTGGCAGACCGGTCTGGTCGTACCACATCGAGCGCCGGTAATTCTGCATTGGGACAACCGTGACCTGCGCATTGATCGCTTTCGTTCCCACCAGATACTTCATCAATTCGCCCACCGTCAGCCCGTACCGCAGCGCAACCGCATGCTGCCCCACGAGCGAGCGGAACTTGAGATCGAGGATATTGCCCTCGAACCGGTCGGCACGAATGGGGTTGGGACGGTCGAGAATGATGAGCGGCTTGCCGGCGGCCGCCGCCATCAGGGCCAGCGTCCACTGGTAGGTATACACGCGCGCGCCGACATCCTGAATATCGTACAGCAGCACGTCAACATCCTTCACCATGTCCGGAGTCGGCGTCTCGCGCTCGCCGTACAGCGAGTACACCTTCACCCCCGTTTTCTGGTCGACGCCCGAGGCAATTTTCTCTCCCGCCTTGGCGTCACCACGAATGCCGTGTTCAGGGCCGTACAGCGCGGTCAGCTTGACCCCCGGGGCCTTGAACAGGAGATCCACCGAGCTGATCCCCGCGCGATCCCGACCGGAATGATTGGTCAGCAATCCCACCCGCTTGCCCTTGATGAGGTGCAGGGAATCCTTGAGGAGCACCTCGATGCCGGGAATCACACCACCGGCTTGCGCTGCGATGGGTGAGGTAAAGGCCACGCTGCCGAGCAGGGCGGCAAAGGCCAGAGGTCTGAAGCGCATGATGTGTGACGGAAGAGGAGTGGGTGGGCGACGACAGCTCCTTGAATCGACAGGGCATCCCCGCGGTCGGCAAGGTTCGCGCACGTGAGGCGGCAACCTTGAGGTTGCCAGAGTACCTTCAGTCCCATGCGGTGGTCCTCATTGTCGTCTCGAAAAGTCGTCACGTTCCTCGGATGGACCGGCCTGGTGCATATGGCGCTGGCGGCAGCGCCATCCCGGCGCCTCTTGGCGCAGGGTCCCGTATTACCGACGGTCTTGCCCCCCATGACAACGGCCAGCCGCGTTGGGGCAGACGCGCAGCGGGCGGTGCAGATCATCGATCGCGCCATGCTCGACCGCCTGCCTGGGACGTCCGTGCAGGCTGCCATTGCGTGGGCGGTAGGCGCCGACCTCCAGTCCCGCTCCCCGGCGCAGGCGGATTTCGCTCTCCGCGGCGGCACGTATGAGCAGACGTTGATCCTGGTGGATGGACAGCGGATGCGTGATCTGCAGACCGGACACTTCGCGCTCGATCTGACGGTCCCGTGGGACGCCATCGAGCGGATCGAAATCGTGCGCGGACCCGGCGCAGCGCAGTATGGTGCCGATGCCGTGGGTGGTGTGGTCAACATCATCACGCGCACGCAGGCGCGTACGGCACGCCTCCGCAGTGGCGCGTTCGGCACGGTGGATGCCGGCCTGTCCGCGGCTGGTCGGTGGCAGGGAACGACCGCGGCGTTGCATACGGACGGGCAACGGTCGGACGGCCATCGCGCGGGGACCGATTACCGCATGTGGCAGGTGCGTAGTACGATCACGCACGTCCTGGGGTCAACCGCCAACTCCACGAGCCGTCGGCACCGTGTGCGTGCGGATGTGGGGATTGGCGTACGCGACTTCGGCGCCGCCACGTTTTACGCGCCTTTCGATTCCTACGAGCGTGCGCGCACCGCCACTGGCAACGTGCTCTACGAGGCTCAGCCACTGGGGCGCGTCGCGACAACCCTACGGGCCGGTGTCCGTCGTCATTCCGATGACTTCATTCTCGTCCGCAACGATCCGTCGCGGTATCGCAACCAGCATACATCGCTGCAAAGCGAATTCGAGGCGACAGCGCGCGTGATGCCGCGTCCTGATCTGATTCTGGCCCTTGGCGCCGAAGCGCTCGGCGCCTCGCTGCAGTCGGCTCGTCTTGGCGACCGGTGGCAACGACGTGGCGCGGTGTTCGGCGAGGTGCGGTACGCCGGGTCGCGATTCGGCGTGCATGGCGGTACTCGTCTCGATGCCAGTAACGATTTCGGGGCCCAGTGGGTCCCGAGCATCGGCGCAAGCGTACGGGTGACCTCGGCCGTGCATCTGCGCGCGCTGGGAGCCGGGGGATGGCGTCAGCCGACCTGGACCGATCGCTATTACGTCGATCCCGCCAATCAGGGAACGCCGTCGCTCATTCCTGAACGCTTCGAGAATCGGGAACTTGGTCTCGCAGTCACGCACGCGGACTGGCGCCTGGACATCGCGGCGTTTCAACGCGAGGGGACTAACACCATCGATTGGGTACGCACACGGAGCGGGCCCAGTCGTATCTGGGTCGCCACGAATATCGGTCGAACCGATACGAAGGGCATCGAGTGGATCTCGTCGACGCCTACGTTGGCCGGTGTGCGATGGACGATGCGCGGTACCGTACTCCGCGCGCGGCTCGAGCGCGCCGACGCGGTGGAAGGCAAGTATGCCCTTCGCCCTCTCACGCAGAGTGCCGGGGTGACGGCGCAGCTCTTCGAGGGGCGCCGCGTCTGGGCACTGATCGATGTGTCACACGCCAAGCGGGTGGCCGAGGCGCCATATACAACGGTGGCCGCTCGACTCGGGACCCGCTGGCATCGGGTGGACGGATCACTGGAGTTGCACAATCTCGGGCAGGCGCGGGCCATCGACGCGAGCGGGGTACCCATCGCGGGGCGGGCGGTGATGGTCGGACTCTCTTGGAGATATGGATGATGCAGCGGCGTTGGGGTGTCGTTCGTACGGTGACGGCTCTGCTGGCCCTGGCGGGTTGTGCGGATGCCGGGCCGGAACCGATCCTGACGGTGGGGGTGACGCCCCCCACGTCCACGGTTGCCAGTGGCAGTACGGTGTCGCTCTCGGCGACGCCGATGGGCAAGAAGGCTGCGCTCTCCGGACGTGTCGTGACGTGGAGTTCCTCGAACGCCACGCTGGCGAACGTCTCCAGTTCCGGCATCGTCACGGCCGGTACCGTCACGGCGAATGCCCCGGAATCGGCAGTCATCACAGCGACGGCCGAAGGGATCAGCGGAACGGCGTCCATCAGCGTGCTGCCGGCGCCCGTCACCACCGTCACGGTGCGTGCGGTCTCCACGGGTACTGTGCGCCCCGGTCAGCGGGTGCCGCTGGAAGCCCTCTTGGCGGGTGCCGCCGGCCAGGCACTCACGGGGCGCACGGTTGCGTGGTCGTCCAGCGATTCGACGGTCGCGACGGTCGAACCAACAGGGACGCTCGTGGTGCGCGGCTACGCCGGGGCACTCACCCGCACCGTCACCGTGACGGCGACGTCGGAGTCCCGGAGCGGTACGCTCAACGTCTCGGTATTGCCATCAGTGGTGGCCAGTCTGTCCATCACCGGTAGCACGCCGGTCCTGACGGTTGGACAACGTCTCACGTTGGGCGCGGTGGTCCGCGATAGCACTGGCAGCGCGTTGACCGAGCGCCTCATCACCTGGTCGTCGGCGTCACCGACGATTGCGACGGTGTCGTCAAGCGGTGAAATCGTTGGCGTGACGGCTGGCCAAGCCGTGGTGACGGCCACCTCTGAAGGACAGAACGCGTCAGTCACCGTGATTGTCTCATCCGCAATGGGTCCTACGATCACCGCCATCGCACCCGCGCAGTTGTCGGCGGGGCTGATCGCCACGATCAGCGGTGTGCGATTCGCCGAAACGCTCGCAGGCAATACCGTGACGCTGGGCGGCATTGCGGCGACCGTCCTGACCGCATCCAGTACGCAACTCACCGTGCGCGTGCCGTGCACAACCAGCGGGCGCATTCCCGTCGTCGTGACCAGCGCGGGGGAACGGAGCGCCGCGTTCAACCACACGATGTCCGTCAACCGGATCACCCTGACGGTCGGGCAGTCCACGATCCTCACCAATAGCGCGGACGCATCATGCAATGAATTGGCGTCGGCCGGTGGAGCCGCGCGGTATCTCGTCACCGTCTTCAGTACCGCCACGAATCAGAACACGCTCATGGATGTCGCGCTGGGTGGAAATCCCGGCGCCGCGGCCGTGTTCGTCCCATCGTCGCCCGCACGGCTCACGGCGCGAGATCTGACGACCTCGATGACGTCCACGGATCTGGCGCACTGGCAGCATCTGGAGCGCGAGCGGGCGCGCTATGCTGAGATGCGGGCGATGGGTCCGCTCCCGGCCGCGACAGTTCGTGCACGCAATGTAGCGCTCCCGAGCGTCGGCGATATGCGCACCTTCTCGTACAACTTCCGAGCGTGTGGCGACACGACCACCTTCCGCGGCAAGGCGATCTACATCGGATCACGCGCCATCATTTGGGAAGACTCGGCCAACGCGCTGCAATCCACCGCCACACCGACGCTGGCCGAGTACTACGATCGACTGGGACGGATCTTTGATCGCGATCAGTATGAGTCGGTCCGTCGGACTTTCGGCGATCCTCTGCTGCGTGATCCGCTGACCGATGGGGATGGCCGGCTGCACATGGTATTCACGCAGCGGCTGAATGGCAGTGGCGCCGCGGCCTACGTCACCAGCTGCGATCAGTTCCCGAAGGATCGGTACGCCGCCAGCAATTTCGGGGAGTACTTCTACGCGACAGTTCCAACAACGGCGACGTTGAATGTCGGGAGTACGGCGTCACCGGACGGATGGTTCTACTTCATGGCGCGTACGGTGGTGCACGAAGTGAAACACATCGCGTCGATGGCGGCACGCGTGGCGAATAATGCGCCGGTCTACGAGCAGAGCTGGTTAGAGGAGGGGACGGCGCGACACGCCGAGGAAGTCTGGATACGGGATTCGCTGCATCGCGTGCCATGGAAGGGAAACACCGGGTGGGGGACGCCGGCCGGCAACGGTGTGGTGTGTGACTTTTCGCCGAGCAATGCCACGTGTCTGGCCGCGGATCCGCTCCGGCGACCCAGCTATGGCATGCGTCGCCAACTGCATGAGATTCGCCCGAAGATGCTGGAGCCGTGGAACTGGTCGCCGTTCGGCGACGGGACCGGGCAGAGTGGCTCGGTCTTCTACAATACCGTATGGTCGCTGGTGCGGTATACGATCGACCGCTACGGCAGTTCCGAGCAGGCCTTCTTGACCGCCCTCAACAACGCGACAACGTCGGGGACGGCGAATCTCACCGCGGTCGCCGGCACGACGTGGGACCGCCTCATCGGTGGATGGGGTCTCACCCTGTATGCCGATGACTATCCCGGATTGCCGGCGGGGAATCCGGATGTGGCATTCCCAACGTGGAATCTTCGCAACATTTACGCGGGGCTGAATGGAGATCCCACCTGGCGCACGTCGTATCCGAACCCGTACCCGCTGCAACCCGTCCCCCTCACCTTCGGAGCGTTCTCGGCAACCCGGACCGGCATCCGTGGTGCGGCGCACGCGTATTTCGAGCTGAGTGGGACACACGCCACGACACAGCTGCTCCGGCTCACGGCACCCGATGGAGGGACCGTGTCCACGAGTGCTCGCCTCGCGATTCTCCGCCTCCCGTAATTGTCAAACGATAAATCGTGACGGATCGCGTGATGCCGCACTGGATGACCGATGCCGCCGAGAAGGCCCGCGCCCACTGGCGCGGGCTCGCGGCCTATGGCGTGTTGTATGCCGCCCTGTTTGCGATCGCCGTCCGCCAGGGGTCTGCCGACTCGCCGCTCGCACCGCTGTGGCCCCCCGCCGGGGTCTTCGTTGCCGGTGTGCTGTTGTTGCGCGGGCAAGTGCCGTTGTGGATGGTCTTCGCGATGACTTTCGTGGCCGGCCGCGTTGCTGCGTGGTCATTGCCTACGCCGCTCTCCATCGCGTACTTCGTGGCCGCGAGTGTGGAAACCGTATTGACGGTGGAGATTCTGCGCCGCCTCCGGGGTGACCGGTTGCGGTTCACGCAGGTGCGCGACGTGCCGGCGCTGCTGTTCGCGACCGTTCTGGGCGTCACCGCGAACGGCCTGCTCATTGGTTCCATCGAATGGTGGGCTGGGCGCCAGTTCGGCCAGGGATTCGTCATCAGCTTCGTCAGCGGATTCCTCGGCATCCTGTTGTTCGTGCCACTTTTGATCGCGTGGGTGAAGCCGACAGAAACGACGGGACTGACCGAACCGCGGCGTGCCACGAGTGGCACTGGGCGGCTGCTGGAAGCGGCCGTCATGTGTCTTGTCACGATCGGCATTACCCTGCTCGTGTTTCGTGAAACGGTGCTGTTCGACGTCATCGATATCCCGCCATATGCGTTGTCCCTGCCGCTGATTTGGGCGGCCCTGCGCTTCGATCTGCGCGGAATGACGACGGCGATTCTGCTGATCTCGATGATGTCCTCGGGGTTGACACTGGGCGCTGCCGATGGCGTGCTCGGTGGCGCTACCCGTGAAGTGCAGTTGCTTCGGCTGCAATTGCTGGTCGGCTTCATGACCATCACCGGATTGGTGTTGGCGACCGCGCTGGCGGAGCGCCGCGCCGCAGCAGCGGCTGAGGCGCGTGCAGCAGCCGCGTTGGTGGTCAGTGAACGGCGTCTGCAGCAAAGCCAGAAGATGGAGGCCGTGGGGCAGCTTGCCGGGGGGATCGCCCACGACTTCAACAACATCCTGTCAGCGATGGCCTTGCAGGTCCACGAGATCAGTCACGCGAATCTCGATGCGCAGACGCGGCAGGTGGTGCAGGAGCTGGATGAGACGGTGCATCGCGCCGCGTCATTCACGCAGCGGCTGCTCCTCTTCGGGCGCCGCAAGACGAAGGACGAGCGACGCATCGATCTCAACGAGATAGGCACGGGGCTCGCCCGTTTGCTTTCGCGCCTGATGCCGAGGGGAATCACACTCGAGATCGAATCGGCGGCCACACCGTTATGGATTCGTGGTGATGCGTCCATGATGGAGCAGGTCGCCATGAATCTGGTGCTGAATTCGCGTGACGCGATGCCCGATGGGGGCCGACTTGCCGTACAGGCTACGACCATCGCGCTTGATGCGGAGGCTGCAGCTGCCATCTGGATGGGTGGAATCCCCATCGAGCCGGGAGACTATGCCGTGCTGCGCGTGGCGGACACCGGTCATGGAATCGCTCCGGAGCATCTCCCGCAGCTGTTTGAACCCTTCTTCACCACCAAGGCAGCTGGTGAAGGGACAGGACTCGGATTGTCCACGGTCTACGCGATTGCGCAGCAGC
>JBDKIJ010000044.1:0-4837 GCA_039797155.1 Gemmatimonadota bacterium
ACCGGCGTGCGGCGGCCCATACCGAAGCGCCCCATCCCGAATGGCCCGGATGCGGTGGTACCCATCGAGCATCCGGACAGCGCGACGAGGAGCGCCACGGCTGCCGCCCTTGCCCTGAGATCCGTCATGACTCAAAGATACCCCATGACGACCCATCGCCTGTACTACGATGACGCCCGCCTCACGCGCTTCAGTGCCACGGTTGTGGCGGTCGCCGAGGACGGACATCTGGTAACACTGGACCGCACGGCGTTTTATCCGACCTCCGGCGGACAGCCGCACGACACCGGCGTCCTCGCCGATGTAGCGGTCGTGGACGTGATCGATGCCGATGACACCGTGGTGCATCGGCTCGCCGCACCCTTGGGGCTCCCGGTGGGTGCAATGGTCGTGGGGGAGATCGACCGCACGCGTCGCTTCGATCACATGCAGCAGCACACCGGGCAGCACCTGCTCTCGGCCGTTCTGCATGATCGCTACGGATGGCCCACGGTGAGTGTGCATTTCGGCGATCGCAGCGCCACGCTCGACATCGAGGCGGAGACCTTCGATGTCAACATGCTGGCGGCCATTGAGACGGATGTGAACGCGCAGCTCGTCGAGGACCGCCCGGTACGTATCTCGTACGAGGACGCGGCCACGGCCGAGGGGCTGCGCAAGGCAAGCGACCGCACCGGGACGCTGCGCATCGTGTCCATCGATGGGGTGGATCGGAGTGCCTGCGGTGGGACGCACGTGGAGTCCACCGGCATGATTGGCGCGATTCTGCTGCGTCGTGCGGAACGGACCCGCGGGCATGTTCGCTTGGAGTTCCTGTGCGGACAGCGGGCGGTGACTCAGGCGCGTGCCGATGCGCGCTGTCTCGCCGATATCGCGCGGCCGTTATCGGCGGCCCCCGAAGAGCTCCCCGCACTGATCGCCACGCAACAGGAGCGATTGCAGGAACTCGAACGCGAGCGGCGGCGCCTCGCGCAGGCGCTGGCGGTGCACGACGCCGAGTCACTCTGGTCGCAGACCGCGCCCGACGCGACCGGAGTGCGTCGGATCGTCATTCCCATTGCGGCGGATCAGCCGGTAAAGCAGGTGGAACCGTTGGCGCAGGCACTCGCGGCGAAAGGGGGATGCGTGGCGCTGGCCCTGACAGCCATGGGTGGGGTGCTGTTGGCGTCGAGTGCCGATAGTGGCATCGACGCGGGCGCCACGCTGCGTGCCGCGCTTCAGGCGCATGGCGGACGTGGCGGCGGTTCTCCGCGCGTGGCCCAAGGCACCATGCCGCCCGAGCACGCCTCGGCACTACGCCACGCTCTCGGCTTCTGACGCGCGCGTCGTTTCCCTTTCCATATCCTGAGTCACGCATGTCCATCCTGAATCAGCGTCCCGCGCCGTCCGAACACGCCCCCTACGCGTCCACGTATCTCGACGCGACGGACGCAGCACTTGCCGCCGCCGGCACGACGGATCTGTTGGTCCTCCTCGAACACCAGCGCGCCGCATGGCCGGCATTGCTCGCCCATCGCGACGCGGCGATCGTGACCCACGCCTATGCACCGGGGAAGTGGACCCTCGGCGAGTCGCTGGTCCATGTGGCGGACACGGAGCGGGTCTTTGCCTATCGGGCGCTCCGGGTGGCCCGCGGTGACCGCACCCCGCTTCCGGGGTTCGATCAGGACGCCTGGGTGCCCGAAAGTCGTGCAGATCGCCGGACCATGGGCGACCTGCTGGAGGAGTTGGATGCCGTCCGGGTGGCGACGCTCTCGCTGGTCCGCAGCCTGGATGACCTCGCGCTCATGCAAATCGGGACCGCCAGTAACAATCCCGTGAGTTGCCGTGCACTTATGTGGATGATTGTGGGACACGCGGCCCATCACCTCACGCTCACCGAGGCGCGCTATCTGGCGGCCTAGCGCCGGGTTGATTGCCAGATCCCGCCACCGTCCGGCCCGGTTGGGATAGATTTCAGGGCTGGTCGCGACGAGTCGGTCACGGCCAGTCCTGACCGCTTTCTGGAGCCTTCGTGTCCGCTGCACACGCTGCCGAGACGACGCGTCTCGCGATCGATACCGTCCGAACTCTCGCCATGGACGCGGTGCAAGCCGCGGAATCCGGGCACCCGGGGACGCCGATGGCGCTCGCCCCCCTCGCATACGCCCTCTATGCGAAGCACCTCCGTCACGATCCCGCGGCACCCGATTGGGCCGACCGGGATCGTTTCGTTTTATCGGTGGGGCATGCCTCGATGTTGCTGTACGGCACGCTGCACCTCGCCGGCTATGAGCTCTCGCTCGACGAGATCAAGCGCTTCCGCCAGTGGGGCAGCCTGACGCCGGGACACCCCGAGGTGCATCACACCAAGGGCGTCGAAACGACCACCGGCCCGCTCGGTCAGGGGGTCGCCAATGCCGTGGGCTTCGCGATCGCCGAGTCGCACCTCGCCGCGTCGTTCAATCGTCCCGGGCACGACATCATCGATCACTACACGTATTTCGTCGCCGGTGATGGCTGCCTCATGGAGGGGATCTCCCACGAGGCGGCGAGCTATGCGGGGCATCTCAAACTCGGGAAGCTGATCGGCTTCTTCGACGACAACGGCATCACGATCGACGGCAGCACCGCGCTGACGTGCAGTGATGATGCCGCGCAGCGCTTTGCCGCGTATGGGTGGCAAGTGCTGCATGTGGCCGACGTGAACGATCTCGCCGCGATCGATGCCGCGATCGCCGAAGCAAAGGCCGACACGCAGCGCCCGACGCTCATCATCACGAAGACACACATCGGTTTCGGCTCGCCGAACCGGCAGGACACCGCCAAGGCCCACGGCGAACCGCTCGGCGCCGGCGAAATCGCCCTGACCAAGACCGCCTACGGCTGGCCGTCGGAGGAGCCGTTCTTCGTGCCGGAAGCGGCGCGGACGCACTGGTTGTCGTGCACGCAGGAGCGCGCAACGACGCACGCCGAGTGGAAGACGCGCTGGGCGGCGTATCAGGCCGCGCATCCCGAGTTGGCCGCTGAACTGCAGCGTCGTCTCGACGGCAAGTTGCCCGCCGGTCTCGACGCGGCGTTCCCCGCGTTCGACGCAAAGAGCGGGAACGTGGCGAGCCGTGCCGCAAGCGGTGCCGTGATCAACGCGATCGGTCCGACGATTCCCGAACTGATTGGCGGCAGCGCCGACCTCACGGGCTCGAATCTCACGAACGTGAAGGGCGCCGCGTCGTATTCAGCCGACGCACCCGATGGTCGCAATTTCCATTTCGGCATTCGTGAACACGCAATGGGCGCGATCATGAATGGGATGGGGCTGCACGGCGGTGTGATTCCGTACGGCGGCACCTTCCTCGTTTTCAGTGATTACATGCGGCCAGCGATTCGTCTCGCGGCGCTCATGGGCGTGCAGGCGATCTACGTCTTCACGCACGACTCCATCGGACTCGGCGAAGACGGTCCGACGCACCAGCCGATTGAGCATCTGGCCGCGCTCCGCTGCATTCCGAATCTGCTCGTCCTGCGTCCGGCTGATGCGGATGAAGTGAGTGAAGCGTGGCGTCTGGCGCTGCATCACCGGAAGGGACCGTCGGCGATCGTGCTCACACGACAGAAGCTTTCGTATATGGGCGAGCCCGCGCGCGCGAAGAGCGGCGTGCCGCAGGGCGCGTACGTCGTGGCCGATGCGGCAGGACAGCTGCCCCACGTGGTGTTGATGGCCACCGGTTCCGAAGTGGAAATCGCCCTCGCCGCCCGTGAGCAGCTGTCAGGGCATGGTATCCATGCACGGGTCGTCAGCTGCCCGTCGCTCGAGCAGTTTGCCGCGCAGCCACTCGAGTACCGCAACCACATCCTTCCGGCCGGTGTACCGCGCGTCGCCGTGGAAGCTGCTCATCCGATGTCGTGGTACCGCTGGGTTGGCGACCACGGTACGATTGTCGCGATCGAGACCTTTGGCGCGAGTGCGCCGTATCAAACGCTTTACACGAAGTACGGCATCACGGCCGACCATGTGGCGGCCGCAGCGAAAGCCTTGATCGCCTGACCTGATCCGCTCAGCGGGCCCGAAGGGCGCGACCGGCCGAGGCGCCGGTCACCTGCCCTTCGCGTACCGCAGCGGTCCCGTTCACGAATACCCAGCGCATCCCGGTCGCCAGCTTCGTCGGTGCTGTGTACGTCGCTTCGTCCTTGATGGTTTGGGGGTCGAAGACAATGACATCGGCGAAGGCCCCAGGGCGCAGCACCCCGCGATTCGGGATTTTGTACACGCTCGCGACCTGACTCGACGACGCCTCGATCATGCGCGCCATGGTGATCACCGGCTTGTCGAGGACATACCGACGGATCTTGCGTGGATACGTGCCGTAAAGCCGTGGGTGCCCATCGGACCCGTCGGAACTGGTCATCACCCACGGATCCTTCATGAACGTCTCGATGTCGGCTTCGGTCATGTTGAATGACGCGACCCCCATATCGAGGCCATCACGAATCATCTCCAGCGCGGTCTCCACCGCCGGCTTCTGTTTCATCGCCGCGACGTCCTTCAGCGTCTTGCCGATATACGGGCGCGCCGACGCACTGCCACCGGTCAACAACAGCGTACTGTCGCCACCTCGGCGGCGCAGGTTGTCACGCATCTCGGCCAGCATGCGCTCGCGCTGCGCCGGATCAGCGATGCGCACCAGCATCGAGTCACGCCCCCCCGTCTGCGCCCAGCGTGGGAGCAGCGCCGCACTTAGCCCCGTGCCGCTGGCCGTCCACGGGTACTGATCCGCCGTCACGGTGCACCCGCGGGCGCGGGCTTCAGCCATGATGCCGAGCACGCTGTCGGCTTTGCCCCAGACATCGACGCCCAGCG
>JBDKIJ010000045.1:0-3872 GCA_039797155.1 Gemmatimonadota bacterium
TGGCCGCTCACGAGGCGGCCGACGAACGGCAGCACGTGATGGAAATACGCATGGTACGCCGCGCGCACGAGCGCAAAGCGCGGCGTGGAGAATTCGAGAATGACGAACTTGGCGCCGGGGCGCAGTACGCGCCGCACTTCGCGCAGCCCCGCGTCGAGATCGGCCACGTTGCGGATGCCGAATGCGACAATGGCGCCGTCCAGCGACGCATTGCGGAACGGGAGCGATAACGCATCGGCGCCCACCGGAGCCAGCACCGAGCGCGACGCCTTGCCGGTGCCGTGTTGCAGCATCGGCACAGCGAAGTCGGCACCCACCACGAAGCCGTTGAAGCCGGTGGTGCGTGTGAGCATTGCCCCCACGTCGAGTGTGCCGGCGCAGAGATCGAGATACGTGCCGCGCGGATTGGCGGTCCAGCCGAGTGCACGGAGTGCGCGCTTGCGCCACGCCTTGTCGATGTTGAGCGACAGCACGTGGTTCAGCAGGTCGTAGCGCGGCGCGATGTCGGAGAACATCCGTTGCACGTATTCGCGCTTCCCTTCCCCCTGCGCCGCCTGGCTGGCAACGACCATCTCGTCGGCCGCGGGGCCCGGCAGTTCCTGCGTCATGCGTGGCATCCCATAACTTCGAGGGGCGGGGTGACGCGATCAAGCGCTCGGGCTAGCTTCGGTCTAGGTTCTTAACTCTGCATGCCGAATTCCGACGAGCTGGGGACCCTCCCCGACGCCGATGTCGTCCGCCTTGCCCAGCTGGGACGTGAGTCCGCGTTCCGCGAGCTGGTGCGTCGCTACGAGCGTCCGGTCTTTTCGCTCGTCTTCCGCATGGTTCGGGACCGGGAAACCGCCGAAGATCTGGCGCAGGACACCTTCGTGAAGGTCCTGAACCACATCGACCGGTACAGTCCGGACTTCAAGTTCTCGAGTTGGCTGTTCAAGATCGCCAACAATGTGGCCATCGACTGGCTTCGTCGGCGGCGCCTGGACACCGTCTCCATGGACGGCAGCCCGCACGCGTCGACCGCCAGCGAAATCGAGGCTTCGGCGCTGGAGCTCGAGGCCGATCAGGAGACCGCGCTCGAGGAGCTGGAATCGCGGGAGCTGGGGGCGGCCATCGAACAGGCCATTGCCAAGCTCCGTCCGGAGTACCGCGCCTGCATCATGCTGCGGCACGTGGAGGACCGGTCGTACGAGGAAATCGCGGCCACCCTCGACCTGCCACTCGGTACCGTCAAGACCTACATCCACCGGGCGCGTCACGAGCTCCGTAAGGCGCTCGAGCCGGCCCGGTCGTGAGTGCCCCAATGCCCATGCGACGACACGTCAAAGTGACGTATGGCACACTGAAACCCGTTGTTCGACTGGCCCGTAAGGGCGGCATGGAGGTTCTGTGCACGATCGGCATCTGACCGCGGACGAGATCCAGCAGCAGCTCGACGACGAGCTGGCGGGGGTGGCCACGTTGGCCCCTGCGCTACAGGCGCATCTGCGCGATTGTCTGGATTGTCAGGGGGAGGTCGCACAGGCCGAGGCGCTGGTAATGGCGCTGGCCGCCTCCCCGGACTTCGCCCCCTCGGCCGGGTTTGCCGACCGGGTCATGCGGGACGTGCAGGTGTTTGAACCATGGTATGCCGCCCTCGACCGGACGTTCTCCCCGTTCGTCCCTGCCAGCTGGCCGGCGCGTATCGCGGCAGGGGTGGCCGCGCTGATCGGGTCGGGGGCCACCGTCGCCGGTAGCTGGTGGGCGCTTCAGCGGGCCGATATCGCCGTCTTCCTGGCCAGCATCGGCCTCGACGAGGTCCGGACGCAGCTCCTCGCGGCCGGCCACGACCTGTCCACGGCCGTCTTGGGCCCGGGTGGAGTGAATACCCTGCGCACTGTCTCCGTGGAATCCATGGCGATCTGGACGGGGGCGTTTGTCATTGCCGCCGGGCTCGGGCTCGTAGGTATTCGCGCGATGGCCACCGCCGCCGACCGGTCGAGCTGACCCATGCTGCTGCCGATCGCGAATCTCGTGGCGATCGCCGGTGTCTTCGGCGTCGGGCTCCTGATCGGGCTGGTGGTACTCACCAGCGCCGAGTCGTCGGTGCAGGCCGTGGCTCGCGCCGCCGCGAAGAATGTGTCGGGGAGCTTCTGGCTGGGCATTGTGGTGCAGGTGGCGGCGGTGCCGCTCCTGGTGCTGCTCCTGCTGGCCTGCGTGCTCACCATTGTCGGGATCTTGATCACCCCGCTGGTAGCGCTGGCGTGGGCGCTGGCGATGGCCGGGGCGCTGACGCTGGGCGTGCTCGGGGTGGCGATCATGATGGGACGCGCCCTCGTGGGGCGGGGCTCGAATCAGAGCGAGCGCGCGGCGAGCCTGCGCGGGTTGGTGGTGGGGCTGACGGTGCTCGGCTTCATCTGGGCCAGCGCTGCCGTGGCGTCTCCTGTGCCGGTGGCCGGCGCCTTGGCGCGACTGCTCGCGGTGGCATTCACCTGGGCCGTGGCCACCGTTGGGTTGGGCGCCGTGCTCCGCAGTCGCCTCGGATTGGGCGCGCTGCAGGTACGCATGGCCGGCTTCCGCACCGGCGGATTCAGCGCGGGTGGATTCTCGGGATTCGGTCAGTCCGCACCGAGCTCGGCCGATATTTCACGGGCAACAGCGGAAGTGTATCCGGCCAGCTGGGCCACGCCGACGCCGATTCCCGGGGTGATTGCCGCGGCGAAGCGGCCGACGGACGGGCGCTCGGATTCGGCGGCGAGTACCTAACGGCACGTCTGGCCAAGCGCCATGATCCAGCACAGACTTCCAGTATGGTCGATAAATCCCCATTCCTCGAATCGCTGACCGCTCAAGAGCGCATCGCGTTGATGGGTCGGCTATGGGACAGTCTCGACGCCAGTGCCGCCGCGCCAATTTCTCAAGCCTTGGCGGCCGAACTTTCGTGTCGTGAAGAGGAAGCCGACGCGGAGCCTGAGGCCGGGAGCTCGTGGCACGAACTTCGGGACGAGCTACGGAACCGACTCGTCTGAGTGCGTCCGGTAGTCATTCGGCAAGTCGCGCGCGACGAGATTGCCGAGGCATTCGAGTGGTATCGCGTAAGATCCACAGACGCGGCGAGCGACTTCCTTACTGAGGTCGATCGAGTACTTGCTGAGATCCAGCGCGATCCCGAGCGATTCCTGATCGTGCACGGACGCCTTCGTCGCGTTCTGCTCCGACGATTTCCCTACGCGGTGTATTTCAAGATCTACGAGCGGTCTATTGCGATCGTCGGGGTCATCCATGGACATCGCCACCCGGACGCTTGGCTTCGGCGCGCTGTGCCGTAACGAATCATTGTTGCCGACGGGGTGGAGCTGGCGCACTCGTTCGTGCACGCTGGAGGGTCATGACGAACCACCGCCGCGGCCTTACTCACGAGAAAACATCACCGAGCCTGCCGCATTGTACTCGATTGCGTATCCTCCGTGCGCAGGGCACCCCAGGCAACCAGCAAGAGCAGGGTCTTACACCTGGACCTGACGCCATCGCCCATTTGCCCACAACCCCATCATCAGCACGCCACGCGCGGCGGCCGTCAACGCCAGCGTCCACCACAATCCGCTCGTCCCCCACTGTGCCGCCGCCCACGCACCGATCGGCAAGCGCAACAGGGTGATCGCCGTGCTCCCCAGCATCGGCACCATCGTCCACCCGGCGCCGCCCATCGCGCTCTCAAGCACCACCTCGGCGCCCAGGAACAGCTGCGAGAACGCGGCAATCCGCAGATACCGCGCAGCCTCGGCGATCACCGCCGGATCGGTCGAGAAAATCGCAGCGAACGACTCGGCAAACGCGAAGCTCGCCACGGCCATAAGCAGACCGAACGCACTCACAATACCGGTCGACACCCACCC